>JAITQS010000014.1 GCA_031288795.1 Holosporaceae bacterium
CGAAGATATAGGTTCTAGCTCAAGCGCTCCCGTATCGCCACCCCCAACCGTAACAAAAAGTAGATTTATCGTCGAAGATATAGGTTCTAGCTCAAGCGCTCCCGTATCGCCACCCCCAACCGTAACAAGAAGTAGATTTATTGTCGAAGATATAGGTTCTAGCTCAAGCGCTCCCGTATCGCCACCCCCAACCGTAACAAAAAGTAGATTTATCGTCGAAGATATAGGTTCTCGCTCAAGCGGCCTCATTACGCCAACTACAAGCCGCCCCAGCACGCCAACCCGAACCGTAACAAAAGGTAAATTTATCGTCGAAGATATAGACGAAGAGGAATATAATAAAATCAAAAATATGCAAAACAACAAAAAGTAGATTTATCGTCGAAGATTTAGAGGGCAAAGTTAATGGTGGGAATAATTCCTAAGCAATGATTAATATAAAAAATAAATGTAAATGCTCTCCAAAATATACTAGAATAGAAAAAGCAATGCATAATGAGATATTTTTTGCAGAAACAAGGCGGAATAGCACCGCGGAACGGCAGTGTACTTGCGATACCCGAGGGTCCAAGCGACAGATTCAGCGGAGTTAATTGCAAGAAGCTCATTATGCAGCGGCCTCTAGGTAAAGTTTGTGTATTTTGGTAATTAAGGATGCCCCAGTGCTTTTTAATATAAGTTTGTTTAATAAAATTTTGGATTCGTGTTTTAAAAACAGTTCCAGCACATTTTTGGCCAAAACATCGATTGTTTTTGCAGTGGTGGTGTCGGTATTTTTAGTTATCATAAAGGCGATAGCCTGGCTTATGACCGATTCTATATCGCTATTGGCCTCTGTGAACGACTCCTGCTTGGACGCTTTGTCGTCATTTATAGCGTTTCACGCCCTGAAGTTTTCCTGTATACGCTATGACAAAGTACATAATTTCGGACACGAGAAAGTCGAGGGAATTGTCGCAATTTTTCAATGTCTTGTGGTGATGTATTCCGGATTCGCGGTTTTTCGGGAGTCCTATGAAATGTTTTTGAATCCCAGATCCATGGAAAACACCGGCGTTGGCATTGCGGTTATGGTAATTTCCTGTGTGGCAGTTTATAAATTGATATATTTTCAGAAATACGTAGCCAGCAGAACGGAATCCATGATTGTAAGGGGGGATTCACTGCATTATTTATCTGATTTTTTTATGAATTTATGCGTTATCGCATCACTGATTCTGTCAAAATTTTTCGTGTATGTGGATGTCGTATGCGGTTTAACCGTTGGCTGTTTTGTGTTGTACAACGCCGTCAAGATATTCCGGGGAGCGCTTTCTGATTTGATGGACGAATCTCTTTCGGAAAGTTTACAGAACAAAATTCAGAAAGCAATTTCTAATGTAGAAGGAGTGAAATCCGTAAAAATTCTCAGAACCAGATCTGCCGGCATGAAAAAATACGTTGAATCCAGAATCATTGTTAGCGACGACATGGCCATGCGCGACGCCGATCAGGTGACCAAAAACGCCGAAGCGGAAATAAAAAAATTATTTGAAAATGTTGATGTAATCGTAAAAGCAGAAATTTAGGTGCTCCGGAGCGTCTAGAGCTAGCGCTTCTAAATTTCGGATTTAGTGGGCAACTATTTTTACTTTCTGCAAAAATTCACGCACTTCATTTTTATTTAGGAATACATGTCCATTTTTGGCCGTTTGTTGAAGCAAAATTATAATCTTGGACTTCAGGGGATTATTATCCGGAGCGAGGATGTTCATTCCTAAAATTTCAGTCTTTTTTGTGTTTAGATCATAGACGCATTTTCCTATGACATAATAGCAAGAATAGCTTTGGCCCGCTTCTTCCTTCGGGATTTCAGCTTGTTCGAACAGAGTATCGGTCGAGAGGGACGCATAGAAATAAATTTTTCCATCCTCATCATAGATCGGATGCGGTTCCATGCCGTCAATAGCTCTGTCTCCGGAAAGAATCACGTCATGCACCTTGAAAAAATCCCCATGCCTGGAACAAATGACTATGTCCGTAAATCTTCCGGAGCCTCCGGTTGCCCAACGGCGGTATACGAGATCTTTTCCCTGCCAATTTCCAAGGTATTCACAAATTACTACTCCTCCGTTAGTATGGCCTTCGGATTTATGTTGATAGGAAGCACAAAATTCATTCGCTGTTCTGTCACAGGTATTTTCTGTAAATTCATATTCTTTAGATAACTCTTTTATAGTATTTTTTGTGTCAATGGCGTGATCTTTGGCTTTTTCGAGAAAAATTTCAGTGAAATAGATTGCATTCATGGATTTTGAAAGATCAGATTGTGCTATTTTTTTATGATCCAGCTGGTTACTACACCCTGCAACCATAAAAAATAACATTGCTGTGAGGATATTCTTCATCATGATTTTACTCTCTAGTCGGCTTCGGAGTTTATCGCAGTTTTTTTCTATTTTTTAAGCATGCGTGAAATATCATAAACGCGAAGTATGGATTGGCGTTTATAATATTTCATTGAAATTGAAGGCATTAAGAGACCGTTCCCTAATGGATTTTTCTCGCCATCGACTTCATCAAACCCGTTGCTCAGATCCTCATGTGCAGGTAGTACACTGTGGTCTTGCGCTACGTTTTTCCTCGTTTTTGCAGGAAAAATCTCATTAGGCACGATCTCTTAAATCATTATGGGCCTTTGCAATGCACGAATGGTCTCCTTTATTTTTTATAGTATACTTCGAAAATTGTTCCTAATGAGGAAGATAACGCCTTTATCAGCTCCTGATACTTCCTCAGTGCCGCTGTTACGTTATCGGCGACTTCGTGTCCTTCCTTATCAGTGTGGGAATATCTAGCCTCATCTTTCCTAGCCATCTGCTTATTTGCCATGTAGAGTACGGCCTCAATTTTTGGGCCTATTGTTTCCAAATGCTCTATAAGAGCTACTACTTCCGACCTAGAACTTTGTATAGATTTCTGTAGTTCTTTTGTTTTTTGGCTAATTTTTTCTAGGGCCTCTTTATTTTTTACCTGACTTGATTTTCTGTCTATCAGGACTTGTTGCAATTTTGTGATATTATTATTTTGATCTAGGCTTGTTTTGGCCAATTGGGTTACTTCGCGGCCAATATCGTCTTCTACTTTTTCTATCGCAGTATCCAGGAGCGTTTTCATTGAAATAGCGCTCTCTTGAAGTCCTTTCAATCCCTTTTGTATGTTTGTCGTATACTGTTGTATTGCTTTCTCAAAACTGGTTTCGCTTGAGGGGGTAAGTACACTTTTTATTTTTTCTAGAGCTATCGTCGGCGTATATTTTGTATCATAGTCGTTTATTTTTTTGTAGGTGTCATTAATTTTTACTCCCTGGTGGTGGGTAGCGTACTTAAATATATTAAAGAAGAGGGTTAAATATTCATTTAGAATTTTTTTAGTATCCTTCTCCAGAAAAGGGAGTGATGTTGTTTTGATGGTAGTGACTAATGTTTCTGTATCCAAAGACAATTTTTTGAATATCTGGGGATGCCCATGCTCAAATCTAGCATTTAATCCTGTGTATGCGTTATCGCTTTTTCCGCTACCGAAACCTGGTATTTCTTTTTTTGAGATTGTGGTTCTTTCCATATCCGTTAGAATAGCCTCGAGTTCTTCGGGTGTTTTATTTTTTGATTTAGCCTTTTTTTTAAGTTGTTCTTTTACATTTTTTGACTCAGTCTTTTTTTTAGATTGTTTACCTACATTTTTTGATTTAGCCTTTTTTTTAAGTTGTTCATTTACATTTTTTGATTCAGTCTTTTCTTCAACTAGAGGTATCTCGGAGATGGAGTCATCATCGGACATTTGATTAGCTTCTTTAGCTTGTTCTTCATCAGCTTGTTCTTCAGCATTGTTATTGATCTCCTCTTCAACTTTTTCTTCTTTATTGATCTCCTCTTTAGCATCTTCTTCGTTATTGATCTTCTCTTCAACTTTTTCTTTATTGATCTCCTCTTCAACTTTTTCTTCGTTATTGGCCTCCTCTTCAACTTTTTCTTCGTTATTGATCTTCTCTTCAACTTTTTCTTTATTGTCCTCCTCTTCCGTTGCTTTAGCAGAATCATAGCCGCAGAAATTTCCTATTAGACCGCAAGATAATAGCAATGTTACAACTTTCACGAATATATTTTTTTTCATAATTCTCTCCTCTGATTGTATATAAGTTCGATATACATTATACCTACACAATAGTAAAAAAAGACTTAATATAATTAAAAAAAAGATTCAATATAATCAAAAAAAATGAGTTTTTACAAAAAGAGGGATCTTAGAAGTCCGACCAGGTAAAGCGATCCGGTGACGACGATGAGATCATTCGGCTGAGCATCTTCCATTGCAGCGGCCAGAGCTGATTTTGCATTGGGATCCGCCACGATTGCCATTTCCCGAAAACCCGGATCATATTCCTGGATTTTTAGGGTTTTTATTGGTGTTTCCGTCAGATATAATTTTGAATTGGGAAAATCCATCAATTTTTGCAGCATTGCTCTGTGTTCTTTATCCCGGCATATGCCGACGACGAAGGCCACATTGTTTCTGCCGGACATATAATAGGGAAGCAGTTCCAGAAGGCTTTCTATTCCCGGCACATTATGGTCTCCCGAGAAAAATATTTCTTGATTTTGAAGCGAAATTTTTTCCATTCTTCCGGGCCAGCAGATTTTTTCCACCGCGCACATGTATTGGACGGGGGCGGGAACGATATGGGCAAAGACCGTCATGGCCAACGCCGTATTTTCCACAGCTCTTTTGCCCGGCAGCGGCAATGGAAATTTCCCCCAGGGACTCATGATGAAAAATGTTGGATATTTCTCCGAGAAATCAACGCTCAGAGAACAATCACAGGCCTCCAGAAGCTGCGCTGACTTTGCGATGGCACAGCAATTGGCCAAATCCGCGATTTCATCGGAGAATTTCGCATGAAATACTTTATTATTTGACCGAATTATACCGAATTTATTGCGGGCGATTTCTTTCAACGAATTTCCAAGAATATTCATGTGATCCATGCCGATTTTCGTGATGACACTGATGTCGTGGGGAATAACGTTGGTGGAGTCCAAGGTTCCGCCGACTCCGACTTCGAAAATAGCAAAATCAATATTATTTTTGTGATGGCGAAAAAAATAATTGGCGGCCATAAATGTAAGGTACTCAAAATAACTGGGGTTATGGTCGTGAATCAACTCGTCTACCTCCAGAAATAGCCGGACAAATTCTTCATCGGCGACGTCGCGGCAATTGAATTTTATACGCTCGTTTACTTTTTCCAGATGCGGAGAGGAAAAAAGCCCAACATTTTTTCCGGCTTCCCGCAGCAGAGTCTGCAAAGCGGCGCAGGTGGTTCCCTTGCCGTTGGTTCCGGCGACGACAATCACTTTCGCCGGATCTATCTCCAGCCGAAGAGAACGCAGCATGCTTTCCAGATCTTCTCCGTAGTGGGAGGTGTTTTGCCCCTCCAGATATTTTAGCAGCGAATCATAATCTAGGGTGGATATCGTTGGAATCATGTTTCTCCTTCCTCAAAAACATAGCAGAACCAGTAGACCAAAAATTATTCGGTAAATCACCAGCGCTAGAAACGTATGTTTTCGCAGAAAATTTGTTACCAGCCGCAATGTTAATAGGCCGAAAATAAAAGAAAATAAACATCCTAGCAGCAGCAGATTCCAGTTTTCGATTACTACCTTTCCGGAAATAATTTTCAACAGCGTCAGGAATAGCGCTCCGGAAACCGGTCCTATGGAGAGCAGCATCGAAAAGCGAAAACTCTCGGAGCGGGAATAGTTCAGATACCTCATCATGGACATGGCGGCGCCAAGGCGACTTACGCCGGGAATCAATGCGAGGCATTGGGCGAATCCAATCCAAATGCCGTCTTTCAGGGACAGAGATTTTTTGTCCGCGGAACCTTGATCGCAGCAAAATAAAATTCCCCCGAACAGTAGCAGAGCAGAGGCCAATAAAATCGGCGATTTAAAATCTAGATCGAAAAATAAATCCGCAATGAAAAATATGCCGATTACCGGAAGACTGGAAACAAACCATAAAAGAAAAAATTTCCGGTCATCGGGAGAGCAATTGAAAAATCCGCACAGCAAATGTTCCATGTCTTTGCGAAAAAAAATAAGCAGCGCCAGAAGCGATCCTAAATTCAGACACACATCAAAGGCGTAGCGCTGAGACGGCAAATCCATTAATTTCGACGCCCACATAAGATGCGCCGACGAACTTACCGGAAGAAATTCCGTGATTCCCTGAATAATTCCCAAGATAATCGAATGCAAAGGTGTCATTTTATATCCGCATCGAAAAGATTCACCTGAGTTGGTTCTTTTCTTACTTTTATTTTTCCGTCCGAGAATGTCAAGCTGAAGAAGTGATGTTTTTCCGCTTCCGCCACGGATGCAATGGGAGTCATTTCCGGAGATTCCACGAAGGCAAATCCTTTGCGCAGAATATTGATATGCGAATTTGATTCCATGCCATTGGCCAAAATTGCGAAATTATTTTTTGCCGCCTCGAATTGGGTGAAAAATAAAAACCGCAATTTTTGAAAAAGATTGCTGCTATTGGTTTTTATCTGGGGTTTGGGCAAAATAATTCGCGCCAGCGCCAATTTTTTGGCGGCGATAAATTTATTTATGTGGGACATTGCTCGATCCGAGGCGTAGTCCAGCCGCTGAATTTTTTCCGCCACGATTCCGCGAATGTCCAAAATTTTATTTGACTGCAGGAACAATCGTTTTTTTTCCATGTTACTGGACATAATTAATTGCAATTTTGAAAAAATTCGACCTAGGTCTGCCTGCAATTTTATTTTTTCCGGTACTGCGAACTCAGCTGCTGCGGTTGGGGTTGGAGCGCGCAGATCTGCGGCGTAATCGATCAGGGTGGTGTCGGTTTCGTGTCCCACCGCCGATATAATTGGAATGGCGCTGCGGGCTACGGCTCTTACAATATCTTCTTCATTGAAGGGCATGAGGTCCTCGAAACTTCCACCGCCGCGGGCGACGATGAGCAGATCGGGTTTTTTATCTGGCGGCAGCGAGTTCATACCGTCAATGGCCTCCACGATTTGCCGACAGGCGTCCAGTCCCTGCACCAGCACTGGCCACAACAATACATGCCGCGGGAATCGCTGACCTATGCGCTGAAGCATGTCTCTTATGACGGCTCCGGTGGGCGACGTGATAATCCCAATGGTGCGCGGCAGAAACGGAATCGGTTTTTTGCGGGACGGATCAAATAATCCTTCGGCGGCCAATTTCTTTTTTCGTTCTTCGAGAATTTTCAGCAGCTCTCCGGTGCCCGAGAGCTCAAATTGCTCCACCACGAATTGATACTTGGATCTCATGGGGTAGGTGGTGACCTGACCAATGCACTTCACCTCCATGCCGTCTTCCAATTTTATATTTTGCTTCTGGGCGACGTATTTCCAGCAGACGGCATCAATGACCGCTTCGGCGTCTTTGAGGGCAAAGTAAAGATGTCCCGACGTATGTACCTTCAGCGCACTTACTTCTGCCTTCAGCTGTATTTTGCTGAAATTCTGCTCCATGGATCTTTTGATCAGGGCCGAAAGCCGGGAAACCGTATATTCTTCCAATTTTTACACTCCTTCTCTGAATTTTTTCACTTTCTCCCGGAAGAAATTTCAGCAGATTGCTCCGCCGCCGATTACTCGGGTGTCGTCGAAAAATACGCAGTGCTGTCCTTTGGCGATGCCGAATTCCGGAGAGTACAGCTGCACGAAGTATTCCTCTGAATTTTTTTGGACGCAGGCTTCGGTCCTTTTGCTGCAGAGCCTCACCTGTACCTGACAATCGCCGAGAAATTCTCCGTTAAGGAACCTAACATTCCGCAGATGCACAATGTTTTCCCGAAGATTCTCCAAATGGGAAACAATAATTTTATTTTCGGCAGCGTCAATGCCGCAAACGAAAAACGGCCCGCCGGACATGTTTAGCCCTTTGCGCTGACCGATGGTGTAGTTCACGATGCCCTTGTGTCGGCCGAGTACGACTCCATTTCCATCAACGATGTCGCCGCTTTCGAAACCGCTGCCGTGGGGAGAATAGCGCCGAATGAACGATACATAATCTCGATCTGGAATGAAGCAAATGTCCTGACTATCTGATTTTTGAGCCACATGAATGCCATTTTGGGCGGCAATTTTTCGAACGGTCGGTTTGGTGTATTCTCCCAGAGGAAATAGGACATGGCGTAAAATATCCGCATCAACGGCATAGAGAAAATAGCTCTGATCTCGGGTTTTATCTTCGGCCCGGTGCAATTCCACGTGGGAAAATGGATCTGCTTCGTCTCTTTTTATTTTTGCGTAGTGGCCGGTGACGAGAAAATCGGCGTCGTATTTTTTGCGGACTTCCTCCAGATAGTGAAATTTCAAAAATTTATTGCACATAATGCAGGGATTCGGCGTAAGACCCTGTTCATAGGAATCTACAAAGTAATCCATGACGTGTTCTTTAAAATCCGAAGCACATTCCACCACCTCGTGTTTTACACCGAGAAATTCTGCGATCTGCTGAGCGTCGGCAATGGCTTTTTGGGAACCGGGGGAATCGAACATCCTAAAAGTGCAGCCAATGACGTCATAGCCGCGCTCCCGCATTAGAAAAGTGGAGACGGCGCTATCGACTCCGCCGGACATACCCACCACACATCTGATTTTTTTCTGCATGTTTTACCTTCAATTGCTATTTTATCTCCAGAGGATGCGATTTTTGATATATTTTCAATATATTATAATCATCAACATCCGTATAGATCTGGGTACTGGAGAGCGATTCGTGTCCGAGAAGCTCCTGCACCGACCGCAGATCCGCCCCTCTCTGGAGGAGGTGCGTGGCAAAGCTATGCCTAAAGGCATGAGCGCTAGCATGATCCGGAAGATTATACATCATTCTCAACTTTTGCAATCGATTATCCACATAGGAAGCGTGCAATTTTTTTCCCATTACCCCCACAAACAAATGGCCGTTGGCTATGTCATGGGGACAGCTGAAAATATATTTTTCTAGCCTCTCCAGAGCCAGTGGCAACAGAATTATCACGCGGTCTTTCTTGCCTTTTCCGGTTATTTTTATTTCCCGAGCTACGTCGGAGGTTTTTAGGGATAATGCCTCATTTATGCGCATGCCGGTGCAGTAGAGGAGCGTGAACAGAGCTCTATCGCGATCGGTTACCCAGGCCGGATCATCGGCGAAAAACGTGTCAAGATTTATGAACTTCCTAATGACGTTTTCCTCCAGGGGCTTCGGCAGCAGATCCGGTAGTTTCGGACGCTTCACGGCATGAATTACCTTCAGGTTCAGCAAATTTTTTTTGGCTAAAAAATTAAAAAATGATCTGGCCGACGACAGAGATCGCACATTGGACCTCGGACTCATGCCGTCGCTAATGCGGGCGGAGAGCCAGGCTCTGAAATCGGAAATTTTCAGCTGCTGCAGTGTTTGAAGCAGAATTTTTTCACCAAAGTGAACATTCAAAAATTGCAAAAAATTTTTTATATCACTTTCATAGGCCACAAGAGTATGAACGGAATAGCGCCGCTGAACTCGTAATTCGTTCAGCCATTCCAGCAGAAGATTTTTCAATTCATCCGATAAAAATTCTTCAGCGATTATTTTTTCCGCTAAGGGGCAGTTAATTTCATTGCTTAGATTTTGTTTTTGGGCAATCATGCGAATGTTTTTCCCAGAAAATTTCTATGACCCCGGACAAAATCTTCGATTTTCATTTTCTTTTTTCCTTCGGGCTGAATTTCCAGGAGTTTGATTTGGCCGACTCCGCAGTAGACGCTGCCGTCGTTCAGCAGTGTACCGTCCATTGCTTCCGGAAGATCCGCGGGGCGATTGGTTACGATGGCGTCGAGGATTTTTATGCGCAGGCCTTCTATTTCGCTCCAGGCGGCCGGAACCGGGGAAAACGCCCGGATCTGCCTTAAAATATTTTCGGACGAGTCGTTCCAATTAATACGGCAGGACTCCTTGGAGATTTTGGCCGCATAGGTGGCGCCGGACTCCGGCTGCGGATACGCCCCTGCCAAGCTTTCCTCAAGATTATGCAGTGTTTTTAGAATCATTTCCGCTCCCAGGAAGGCGAGTTTTTCCGCCAATTCGCCGTAGCTGGTCTCGGGGGTAATGGCGATGGATTGGGTCGCAATAACGTCTCCGGTATCGACGCCGGCGTCCATTTTCATGATGCTTATGCCGGTTTCCCGGTCTCCGGCGAGTAGGGCCGACTGAATGGGAGCCGCTCCCCGCCAACGCGGAAGAAGCGATGCATGAATATTAATACACCCGCAGGTGGGAACGTCCAAAATGCTCTGGGGAATAATCAGGCCGTAGGATGAAACCACCGCAAGATCTGGTTTCAGGGACCGGAACAGCTCCAGCTGCTCTTCACGGCGCAGGCTTTTGGGCGTATGAATCGGCGTTTGGGGCATTTTATTTTCCACAAACTCTTGTACGGCAGATTTTTTCAGCCGATAGTTTCGTCCCGACGGCTTGGGAGGCTGCGTGTACACCGCCACAATGTTAAAACCGTCTCGCTCCAGAGCCGCAAGAGATTTCTGCGAAAAATCCGAAGTACCCATAAAAATAATTCGCATATTCGGGAGATTTTGGGGAGACATTATTTTTCTCCGGTTTGTAAATGTTTTTGCAATAATTTTCTATATTTCCGGAGGGCGCCGGCGCGTCTTATTCTGCCTAGCCGGTCTATGTAAAGTTTTCCATCCAGATGATCCAGCTCATGCTGCAGACAAAAAGCGAGAAATCCCGTTGCTTTCTCCAGGACGCATTTCTGAAAATTCTCGTTCAGGTATTCCACCGACACGCTTTCGTGACGTAAAATAATCTCGCGCAGAAAAGGAATGGAGAGGCACCCTTCCTCGGATTCCACAAGTACGTCTGATTTCCAGGTGAATCTTGGATTTATCATCTTGTAAACATTTTGGGAGGACTCTGTCTTCTGCAGATTTATCACCACGATTCTTGAGGACACCCCAACCTGGGGAGCAGCCAATCCCGCTCCGGCGACTTTATGGAGTGTCTCCGCCATTTCATCCAGCAACCTGACGCAACTTTCATCGCCCACGATCACTTCCTCGCATTTTTTTAACAAAATACTATTGGGATATTTTATTATTTCCATTCGGCATGTCCATTCATTTATTATCGGTTATCATTCTGAAATGCAATTCTTTAGTTTCATTTGGTTTCAATGTCAGACGCCACAGCGGTTTATCGGACTTCTGCATCTCTAAGTTTTCCCGGGAGACGCGCCAAGAACCATCTACGTCTACTACTATTGATACAGCGACATCAGTGTTTTTTTCGTTTTTCACCAGAACTCTAACCCAGTTTTCAACATTTTTTTCTGACAACCTACGAGTGTCTGTCAGCCGTACACTTCCGATTATACCAGTTGCATTGCCAATTTCAAAGATAAAATCCTCTCCTTTGGTGACCGAGGACAGCATACGCTTTCCCAGAAAACGTCTTTCCCCCTGCATGCGACAGAATAACCACACTTCGCTATCGTGAAAATCGGTGCCGATGCCCAGGGCGGTCATGTTCTCCATGACCAGCAGATTCTTTACCGGAATATTCGTCTCTTTGGATCCGGAACCATTGATGGCATCAAACGGAATTCTCATTATGTGTTCCATTGCCGGCTTGATCTCCTTGGCTGATTTCAAAACGCACATGGAATTGGAATTCCCTTTCACGGATAGCTTTCGCTTATAGCTGAGAACACTTTTCGGCTCGATGTAGGAGCTCTTGCCATCGTGATTCAAATCTGGAGTGGAAGTGTCAAAGACAATGTCGACATTCTCCAGATCATAGTCGGTATTATTTTCGATGAGTGCTTGGGAGATGATATCCACCCGATCCATTTTTTCAAACACGTCCACAAGACAAACGTGCTTCCAATGGATGCTGGGAGTTAGATAGCTGATTTCGATTTCAATGTCTTCGGCTTCGTCGACTTCAAACTGCAAATCCAGGGAATTCTGCTCCATCCGCTTCAGGGTATTTTCCCCAACGGCAACGCAGCTGCTTAGGGGCACTATAATGCATTTTCCGTCGCTTTTTACGATGGCATGGTGGAAATCGTTTTCTTTTGAAAGGCTGAGCAGAGTTCCTTTTTCTATTTTTCCGTTTTCCGCCAGCTGAAAAAAAATTTCCTCCCGGATGGCTCGCTGAAATAAATTATAGCGCGACAGGTCTTTGCGATGAAAAACAAAATTAGCTACGCGGATTTTTCCTTTTTTGGGCGTGCGGAAATTTATGGATTCCATGTTTACCAGCGGATCGATTTCCTGGAATGTGACTTCGTTCAGTCCTGAGTGGGTCTTGATGGCACGCCGATCTTTCACGAGGCTGATGCCACTTTTATAGCACACCAGCGAGATATCCTTTTGATTTTTTTCCCGGGATGCATCCGGGGAGCTGGATTTTTCCTCCGGCTGATCTTTTTTTTTGGTGAGGGCGGGACCGTCTTCCTCGTGGCTAATGGTGGATCGACTTTCCACCGGAATATTCTGGGGTGCACTTTCTTCGTCGCTGCCGTTGCACAGCAATCCGGAACACACCAGCAGGATTCCCAGTAAAATTTTAGCCATTATCCCCCTCAATTTTTATTCAGAAGACTGCTAATGAAGTCCATAAATTCTTGGGAGCAGAAGTTTGTTTTTCCCAGATATCCGCAGACGAATTTTCCATCGGTATCGAACACCAGGCAGGCCGGTACGCCCCGAATGCCCCTCATTATTTCGTTGTTTACCGACCGGTATACGTCCAGTAGTTGAATATTATGGATTTTATAATGGATTTTAATTTCATTAATTTCTTCGTCTCCGACATTGAGAGCTATTATCTTCAGGTTCGGAATATTTTTTGCCTCCAGATTATCCAGCGACTGCAGTACATTTGGGCAATTCGGACACCAGGTGGTGGAAAATGCCACAATGACAACTTTGCCTTTGAAATCCTTCAGGGAAAACGGATTGCCGTTGGCATCATATATGGTATCGTCGAATGCAATGCCTTCCTTCAGATATCCGGCACTGTTTGCAAATGGCGGATGACTGCTTTCGGACTGATCACAACCACAAATGGCTAGCAAAGCCGCTACACATACCCTATACTTACGAGTATTGTTGTTGAAAAAAAACATGAAATACATTCCTTTTTTTATACTGACGATTCTCCTTCTGACATCCTGCGGTAAAAGAGGAGCTTTGGTACCATCCGCGGAGGATGATGTGCCCTATCCCCGACAATATCCACAGGCCGAACACCAGAGTGGGAATCATCCCCCAGTACCTGATTCACAAGAGAATTAGCTCCACTATGGGACCGTCAATATCCGAATTTTTTTCCAAGACACTTGGTTCGAGCTAGTGCATTAGAGTTAAGCGCACGGTGCTTAAATCTCAACGGTCTTACCATAACATACAGTTGCCGCAGGACGCAGTCGTTCATATCTGCTTTTGCGATAACACTGCTGATCTAAAACGGAAGCTTCATACCTGCTGGCATAAAATTTCCCATTTCTTCGGCCATTTTGGCCTCTACTTTTGCTTTGGCGTCGTTGTGAGCCGCAACTATTAAATCCTCTATAATTTCGATCTCTTCCGGAGCGGCGAGTTTCGCATCGATATAGACTTTTTTCATCTCGCCTTTGCCGTTTAGGGTAACTGTCACCATACCACCGCCGGCCGAACCAACTATTTCCAGCTCACTTAGCATATTCTGAGCTTCCATTAGCTTTGCCTGCATTTGTTGTGCTTGTTTCATCAATTGATTCATGTTACTCATTATTCTTCCTTCCAACTATACTAATTTTGCTCCCGGGAACAACCGCAGTGCTTCGTCCACTATATTATTGGAACCAACGGCGGATTTATCCTCTCTTTTAGCATCAATTGTGGTGCTCTGCAAATTATTTTTTTCCCGGGAATCTAGGCTTGATTTTGAATTCACCACCGACATCGGAGAGCTATTATTTTGTGCGATGTCGCATTGGGCAATTATTTTTTGCAAATCCGGAAGTTTTGCCGCGTAGGCGATGCGAATTATTAGCATTTCCAGCACTATTTCCTGATCATCGCAGATTCTCATTTCTTCGATGCCCTTCAGCAGCATCTGCCAGATTCTGCTGAGAGAAGAAAGCGCCATAGAACCGGAAAGTCCGACGAGCTTCTGCATTATGTCGGCCGATACAATGTTTTCCAGAGGTTCGATCTTGGATTTCAAGCAGGTGAGCACATATACATAATCCAGCAGAAGGTTCGCTATTTTTTCGCAGGACACATCGCCACTCATGATCTCCCGATATTTGGTAATTGCGGATTTCACGTCAGCTGTTCCTATGGAGGCGAGTAGAGCGAACACATCACCGTCGTCGGAAACACTCAGCATGCTTTTTAAATCTGGCACCGAAAGCTCCGGAGTCTCGGCCATGCTTATGGCTTGATCCAGAATGGAAAGACTGTCTCTTATGGATCCATCGGCGGCCTTGGCCATCAAAGAAAGAGCTTCCGGACACGCCACTATGCCTTCCCGATGGCAGATGGACGATAAATATTGGGCAATTAAATTTTCATCCACTCTTTTTAGGTCGAATTTTAATACCCGAGATAAAATTGTTTCTGGTATTTTATGGGTCTCCGTGGTGGCCATGAGAAATTTTACATGCTCCGGCGGCTCCTCCAGCGTTTTTAAAAGCGCATTGAAGGCACTCTTGGATAACATATGTACTTCGTCAATGATGAATATTTTGAATTTTCCACTGGTGGGCTTGTAGCGACAGGATTCTATGATCTCCCTTACATCGTCGACACTGGTATTACTGGCGGCGTCTATTTCTATCACGTCCATTTGGTTATCCTGGGAAAATCCCAGGCAGTATTCGCATTTGCAGCATGGCTCCGGATCGCTCTTCTCGCAGCGAAAGGCCTTGGCCAATATTCTCGCGATGGTGGTCTTGCCAACTCCTCGGGTGCCGGAAAAAAGCATGGCGGCTCCCAGACGATTCTTCTGCATTCCCCGCGTAATGATTTTTATGGTAATATCCTGCCCAACGACGTCGGAAAATTTCCGGGGTCTGTACTTGGTGGCTAGTGGAACGTAAACACTCATGCGTAAAACTTTTTCTAGTCTTGGGAAAAGGACAACCAACCCGTCCGGTGTTCACTACGGCTGCTTTCTTCCGAACCTGACCGAATTCATAATCCTGTACGTCCGGCTGTCCCAAAAGCATAGTAGCAAACAATTAATAGCTTTGCTAGAGGAAAGAGGTTGTTGTAGGTAAATCTTACCGTCCATCGTTTTCAAATAAATTAAAAATTCCTAAAATCTGCACTGCGACCTTAAAAAAACCCCCATTGTGCAAATGCCTATTTAAGCTAAATACAAAAATAATTTTTCGTTAGACTTTTCCTATAAAAAATAGTATAACCACCTGGGTTATCATACGGAGGTGACAACGTGAAATTATCCAAGAATAAAATTCCAGGTGAACCTATTGCCCAACGTTCATCTAAAAACTCGGATGGTATTAGTTTAATTCAGCGCTTTTCTTTTTTTAATCACATTTTTTCCACATTCAATTCGCTACCGCAAGGTGTTTTTGCCGTTTCCCTATTTGGATTATTTTTAGGGGCGTCCACGACGATGGTCTACAGCAATCTCGGACTGTTCATGAAAAATGAGCTGCACGCCAGCGAAGCGGTTATTTCTTCCATTGATGGAATAGTAGAGGCCATTGCTTATATTGTGCGTATCTTTTCCGGTGCCATAAGCGATTACTTCATGAACAGAAAACTCATTCTTATTATTGGATGTGCCGTATCATTGGTTACGAAGCCTCTTTTTGCCATAGCGAATTCTTCAGTTATGATATTAATTGCTCAAACGATTGAGAGAATCGGAAACGGAACTCAGGCGGTTCCGCGGGATTCTCTGATAGCTGACCTGAGTAGTAATGAAAAACGTGGCCAGTCGTTTGGTTTCAGTAGGTCTTTGAAAACCATTGGCGCTACTCTGGGAACAGTGGTCGGCATGATAATAATGCATCTTAGCTGCAATAATTACCGAATGGTTTTTTTCTGCTCTACTTTTGCCGTCGCCGTAGCCATAGCGCTGCTCTATAAAGTAAAGACGCCTCAGGAATTGAAAAAAGAAAAAAAGGAAGAGCGCGCAGAGAAAAAAATCGAAAATCCTTTTCAGAAAAAATATTTGAAATCTCTGGATAAGCATTTTTGGAAACTACTGGCGCTGGCTTTTATTTTCGAGCTAGGACATTTCAGCGAGTCGCTATTTCCAATTTTTGCCAACGAGTTTGTTTCGGCGGCGAAGTCCGGTTCCGCCAGTATGTTCATAAGCCTTGGACAGGTCGTTTGTTCGTATCCCATTGGATTGTTGGCCGATCGCTTCGGCAAGGCCAAATTTATAAAAGTTTGCGTGCTAATGATGGTTGCGGCAAATTTATTTTTTCTTACGGCGAACTCTATTTGGGGTGTATACGCCGGAACATTTCTCTGGGGAGGACAAATGACCGCCGTACAGGGACTGTTTCTGTCGCTAATCACGGAAAAAGTCGACGTTCACCTGCGGGGAACAGCCATTGGCGTATACTATTGCACCATTGGATTATCCTTCTTCCTGTCGTCGTTTATTGGCGGGAATCTTTGGCACCACCGGGGGCATGATTGGGCATTTGGGTACAGCATACTTTTCTGTTGTCTGGCTCTTCTAGTTTTTAATATACTGATACCGAAGAAGCGGGAGGTCCGTTCCTAGAGACCGTTGCCTAATGAGATTTTTCTCGCAATCGAGGAGGGGTTAGTGTTGTTGAGGTCTCCAAAATTTTGGTATGCGGAAAAGGTCAACTGGTTTCTAAAAATTTTGTTGTTTCTGCCTAGTCGAGCGTATTCCTGGGGATCTTCGCTGAATTATCGGAGATCCTATAAAAATAAATCCGTGCCCCAAAAAGTAATAGCGATAGGAGCCATTACTGCGGGAGGTTCTGGAAAAAGCATCGTGGTAAAAGCCCTTGCTGATCTTTTAGGGATCCTCGGGAAAAAATGTGCCGTGTTGAGTGTGGGCTATGGCAGATCTTCCTCCAGGGTTCTGGCGGTGGATCTGGATATGCACACCTGCGCCGACGTCGGCGACGAACCCCTGATGCTATCCCAGAAAGGTCTCGATGTATTCGTGGCAAAAAATAGATCCCAGAGCGCCGCTCTAGCCAACTCCAAAGGGATCTACGATGTTTTCCTGCTGGATGATGGTATTTGCCAAAAATATCTGCGACCGGACGTCAGATTCTTGGTGATCGATGCGGATCAGGGATTCGGAAACGGAGAAATGCTGCCGCTCGGTCCCAATCGCCTCTCCATGAAAACCATAAAAAACGACATCGACGCCGCCATACTACTTACCTACCAATCAGAATACGATTTTTCCAAAATAAGAGAGAAAATTCCCGATTCTATACCAATACTAATGGGAAGATTGCTGCAAAATTTTTCCCAAATCAATTGCGGGGAGCGTTTTTTGGCGTTTTGTGGCATTGGCTATCCGAAAAAATTTTTCGACTCCATCGCCGGCAAATTAACGGTGGTGAAGCAGGTGGTATTTCCCGACCACTATCCGTTTTCAGACGCGGAAATCGTCGATCTGCTGGATGATGCCCGGTTTCTTGATGCAAAATTACTAACTACGGAAAAAGATCTTGCGCGCATTCCCAAAAGATATCATCATCTAATAACAACGGTTCCGGTGCGGATTTCGTGGTACGATAATGAAAAAATAGCGTCTTATTTGAGGTAAAGTGCCTATATTTATAGCATCAGATCATGCGGGATTCGGCCTAAAAGAATTTCTGGTCGCGCATCTGGACACGGCGATGACAAATCTTGGCACCGACGGTCCGGACTCCTGTGACTACCCGATTTTCGCTCATAAGTTGGTGCAGCATCTGTTGTCTTGCAACTCCCAAGATGCTCGTGGTATATTAATTTGCGGCACCGGCATAGGTATGTCGATGGTCGCTAATAGGTACGACGGCATTCGGGCAGCCCTCTGCTTCAATGAAGAAATGGCCGTGTTGGCCCGTAGACATAATAACGCCAACGTAATTGTTTTTGGGGCAAGAATCATCGATGATGGCAGCGCCCTGGAGTGCGTCCGCAATTTTTTGACCGCAAAATTCGATGGCGGCCGTCATGAAAATCGACTACGTCTAGTAAACGATCTGATAAAAGGAGATAAATATGAGTTTTAACGGATATTTTTTTGAGGAAAATAAAATAACTGATCCGGAAGTTTTCAAAGCCATAAAAAATGAATTGGCAAGACAACAAAATCAAATAGAATTGATAGCTTCGGAAAATTTTGCCTCCCGGGAGGTGATGGCAGCACAGGGGTGCATAATGACTAACAAATACGCCGAAGGATATCCGGGAAAAAGATACTACGGCGGCTGTTCGTTTATGGATATCGTCGAGAATATCGCCATCGAGCGGGTCTGCAAACTCTTTAACTGTAAGTTCGCGAATGTTCAGCCACATTCGGGAGCTCAGGCGAATTTATCGGTGTTTTATGCCCTTATGTCTCCCGGCGATGTATTTCTCGGCATGGGATTGGACATGGGCGGACACCTCACCCACGGTGCCGCTCCGACCATATCCGGCCGATGGTTCCGGCCGATTTCCTACGGAGTCGGCGCAGACGGTCTGATAGACTATGACAATGTGCAAAAATTGGCACAGGAGCATAAACCAAAAATTATTCTTGCCGGAGCATCTTCCTATTCAAGAAAAATCGATTTTAAACGTTTCAGAGAAATTGCCGATTCCGTAGGAGCATATTTGTTCGTGGACATTGCTCACTACGCAGGACTTGTGGTGGCCGGTTTATATCCGTCTCCCATTGATTATGCGCATGTGGTTTCCTCCACCACGCACAAAACACTCCGGGGACCAAGAGGCGGAATTGTTCTCACCAACAGCGAAGCCATCGCCAAAAAAATAAACAGCGCTGTTTTCCCGGGAGTGCAGGGAGGACCTCAAATGCATTCCATCGCCGCAAAAGCTGTGGCCTTCGGTGAAGCACTGCGGCCGGAATTCAAGGAGTATGCTAAAAAAGTTTTGGAAAATTCCATCGCTATGGCAGAACGACTCCAGGAGCATGGTCTGGATCTGGTTTCCGGCAAAACCGAATGCCACATGTCAGTGGTTGATCTAACAAAATTGTCGATAAATGGAAAAATTGCAGAAACGGAACTAGAAGAAGCCGGTATTACCTGTAATAAAAATACAATCCCATTCGATAAATTACCTCCAACCCAGACATCGGGTATTAGAATCGGAGCCGCCGCCATGACCACCAGAAACTTGGGAACTAGCGAATTTAAAAAAATCGCAGATATGATGTATTCTGTGCTTTCCAATTACGGAAAGAGCGGATACAATAAACTCAAATCCGAAGTTCGGGCAGATGCGCTGGAGTTGTGCAAAGCGTATCCACTTTATAAATGAATGTGAGAACATAAATGCGATCGAAAAAGGAACGTAGATCCAGAACGGGACTGCGCGGGATGGCGCGCCTATGTGCCGTGCAAATGTCCTATAGGGCTGGAATCTGCGGCCAAAAAATTTCTGACCTGATAAACAATAAAGAAGATCGAAAAGTTTTCATCAGTGAAAATCTTTCTTCCTCCGAAATGGATGAGGAATTCTTCAAAAATCTACTAAATGCAGCGCATGCAAATAGCACTTTGGTGGATACTCTGGTGGGAAAACATCTCTCCGCCGGATGGAAACTCGAGCGCCTCGATTCCGTAATAAAATGCATACTGAGATTAGCCATCACAGAGCTGCATTGCTTCCGGGAAATTCCCACCAACATCATTTTAAACGAATACATCGAGATTTCTAAAGCATTTTTTGAAAGATCAGAAGTCGCATTTGTTAATGGATTGCTGAATGCTGCGGCCCAAGAACTCCGCGCCGTAGTTTCCCAAAACTAGGGGCTCAAAATGTGGACCGCAAAAGCTCCCGCCAATATAGCACTCATAAAATATATGGGGAAAAAAAAGAACAACGTTCCGAGAAATGTCTCGCTTTCCTATACGTTGGACAGATTTTACACAAAAGTTTCGCTGGAATTGACCTCCGAGTGCGATAAATATGTCGGCGAAGAAATACTGGAGCCGGAAGCTAAAAAACGATTTCTTAATCATTTGGAGTATGTAAAAAAAATCTGCCAATGCGAAAATTTTTTCAGCATATCTTCCAAAAATTACCGTATTCTCGATGACGGAAGTCTGGGGAGTTTCCCTCATTCTGCGGGCATTGCCAGTTCTGCTTCCAGCTTTGCCGCCCTAACCATATGCGCTTTCCGAGCCATGGGCGATCTGAAGGGCGTATCTTTGCCGTCGCTGGAACAGCAGAGTTCCGTCAGTAGAATTGGCTCCGGCTCCTCCTGCCGATCGTTTTTTTCGCCCTGGTGTCTCTGGAGGGGCGAAAAAGCAGAAAAAATAGACATAAAAATCGATAAATTGCTTACGGATCTGATTGTTATAGATGACCAGCCGAAGGAAATATCGTCCAGCAGAGCGCATGCGCTTGTGTCATCGAGTCTGCTTCTGGATGGCCGCGAAAAGCGTGCCGAAATCCGATTGGAAAAATTGTTGATGGCTCTTAACGGCGGTCAATGGAAAGACGCCTACCAAATCTGCTGGGAAGAGTTTTGGGACATGAACGCATTATTCGAAACTTCAGCTCCGAATTTCGGCTATATGCAGTCGGAAACTACGCGCATTCTAATGGAAATCCGAAAATTTTGGCAGCAAAACAACAGCGGTCCCATCGTCACCATGGACGCCGGACCAAACATACACCTGCTGTGGCAACTAGATCAAGCGAATCTCCGAAATCTTTTCCGTAATCATGTTTTCGGCAGCTCCTTTTTTTGGTTATAAGAGACTGTTGCCTAATGGCTTTTTTTGCCATCGACTTGGTCAAATCCGTTGCTCAGATCCTCATATACAGGCAGTACACTGCGGTCTTGCGCTACATTTTTCCTCGTTCTTGCAAGAAAAATCTTATTAGGCAATAGTTTCTCAGCGGGAACAGGATGCGGTTTTATGAAAGAAAGGTCCTTAATCCACGCAACATCTCCTGTATTAGAGAATTGGCGACACCCTTGCATTCTGCTAGATAAAATAAACGGGTCCAGGGATCATCCCTTGTGGCGGACAGAGTGAGATTCGAACTCACGAAGGGATTTTTCCCTTGCCGGTTTTCAAGACCGGTGCCTTAAACCACTCGGCCATCTGTCCGCATAGAAAAGACCATTATATGATAGTTTCTAGAACGGAAGGTACACGAAAATGTATTTTTGTGCAAGCAATTGGGGGATGGTTCATGAACAATTTTCGAGAATTTTTTTCTAAACTAGGTATTGGCAGGAGTTTTAAAAAAAGAACGCCGCGCAGCACCAGAGTATAGTCGGCTGCGCATGGGGTCCGAGCGGCACATCTTGCATGCAGCTAGAGTTTTTTAGTATTTTTTCCCTTCGTTCCACGCATACAACGCAATGGCGGTGATGCCGGCGGCTAGAATGAACAGCAGCGACGGAATGGTCTTGCTGTTGGTTATCTTTATCAATTGCATAGCCCATGTTGACGCGAAAGCGCCGAATGCCGCCATGGCGAAGTTATGAGCTATGGAGACGCCGGCAAGTCGCACTTTCGTAGGAAGCATGGAGCAAATGGCAGCGGGAATTGGAGCATAGTATACTGAAAATATAAATATAATTGCCAGTTGTCCGAGCATGGCTTTCCAGAAAACGCCGGAGCTAATGAAAATGAAGATGGGATATGCCAGAATCATCATGGTGATGGTGGCAAGTAGCATTTGTCGCCTTCGGCCGAATTTATCTGCCCATTGTCCGCATATTATCAGGAAGACGGCAAAGCAGATCATGTTTATGGTTTGGATAATGAGGGCATTTTTTTTGCCGAAGTCCAGGATTGTTTCCAAATACGTGATGAAGAAGACCGAAAGTAGGAAATATCCGCAGGCGGTGAGGACGTCGGTCAGGGTGATCATCAACAGGCCTTTCCAGTGATTTTTGAAGAGGTTTTTCAGGAGTCCTTGTTTCTGGGGAAGCGTTGATTCTTTCTTTTGGGAATCGAGGAATTCTTGGGGATCGTCCAGTTTATTTTTCACATATTCGGCAACGAGGGTGCCAAATGCGCTAATGATAAATGGTATTCTCCAGCCCCAGATCTCCAACTGCTGTTCATTACAGAGAAATGACATGAGCATGGCGACGATAGATCCCAGCACGAATCCGCTCACGAGGCTAAAGGGCGCCCAGCAGGAGTAGGTGGCCTTTTTGTCTTCTTGGGAATGTTCGTAGAGAAAGACGATGGTACCGGTGAATCCGCCGCCGAGAGCGAGTCCCTGCAGTATTCTTATGAGGGTCAGGGCAATTCCAGCCCATATGCCGATGTATTCGTAGGTTGGCAGTAATCCCATGGCGGCGGTTGGTATGGCCATCATATAAATTGAGATCACCAGAGCCTTTTTGCGGCCCCAAATATCGCCGATGTAGCCGAACATGACGGCTCCTATGGGTCTGGCTATGAGTCCCGAGGCAAATGCTCCGAAGGAGGCAATTATCTGCTGAAATGCGTCACTGGAGGGAAAAAATAGCTTACCAATGGTTACGGCAAAGCAGCCATATATCGCAAAATCATACCATTCTAGCGCGCTACCAGCTACGCACGAAACAATTACCTTTTTCATTTGTTCGAATTCGGAAATATCAGATTTTTTATTATTCATTATATTCTCTGCCCTAAACAAGACGCCAAATTCTATACTATAAAGAACATTTTTTCAATGAGTTTCGTGAGACGGCGTTGCTAATATCGAGTGTAATGGGGGGAAAGTTATGCATTGTCTGAATTGTAGATGTGGAGTGCGCTAGCTAACGTTTAATCCAACTGTAACTCGGCGCTGCGAAAAAAGATTTCTGTTTTGCTGGAAGAATAAGCGCATATCGTTGTCCATCAAAATAATGTGGATTTGTGAAGGATTGCCCGGCTAAATCATCAAATATTT
>JAITQS010000024.1 GCA_031288795.1 Holosporaceae bacterium
GCTGAAGACGCCGTTCTCTACTTCGATCCCTATGACATCAACGATATGTGCTCGGCAATACACAGAATTACCTCAGACGAAAATCTCCGAAAAAACCTTGTGGAAAAAGGCCGAAAACAGGTGGAAAAGTTCTCTCATAAAGAAAAAATGATCGAAGAATATATAAAAATACTGGAATCTGTGATGCAATAAACGCAGACTTCCTTTTTTAGAAATTTTTTATACACAATTCATTATGAGGATTCGCTCATTTACGAACTCTTCCACCTGCTTACTGATGGTTTTTTCCTCGCCCCCAAACTACGATGCCTCCGATATCTTTTTGTAGGTCCATCCCTGATGCTAAAGCAAAACCGCCTTATAATACATCCTCTCAAAAAATCCAACTTCCTAGCGTGATTGGGGATAGAGCCATTGATAAGGTGAAATTCATGAAAGTTCCCTTTCGGCTGCTGCAGTATTTTCCGACGGTTAGGTCGACGGAGGCGTTATCGTTGAGTTTTCCACAGATTTTTGCGCTTATTTGCAATTGGGAGGAGCCAATTTTTTGCGGAGACTGAATGTCAGTGTCCTTATATTTTCCTGTCATACCTCTGCCGAATTTTTTTATGAATTTTGTACCGACGGAAACTTTAAAATCATTGGAAGCGAATTGCAGGCTCAGACCAGCGGCTGCCCTCATATTGTGGTAATTCTGATGATTCACTCGCACATGTTCCATTTGAGTATCTTGGAGAAGGGTATGTAAGTATTCCAGTTGTGTCAGAGGAACTATGAAGACGTTATCGCCCAGTGGCAGCGCATTGCTGTAGCGAGCACCAATGGAAAATTGATGAGCACGGATAAGGCAGTCTTTGGGGCCTGTTCTGGAAGTGCTGTAGGAGCAGACCATGTTTACATTGCCGTAGTCTTTGTTGAGCCAGGATAATTTCAGACCACCGATGGAGCCAAAACAGTCGCCATAGACATTATCATACTGGAAGTTCTTGCGACTGCAGCCGGCGAAAGCGCTCGCAACGATTGTGCCTTTTTCTACAGAAAACGGTGTGAAATCAGCTCCAAACAATACGGCTTTCCCTTCGGTGTGAAGACGACAAGCGCCGCTCGAAACGATAAAATCGTAGACGTCGCACATGGATTTGTTCCAGACGTGGTATTTGCTGTTGTGAAAAGATGATTTGTCGTAGGCGGCGTCTAGCATATCCGCCATTACCGACAACGAAGCAGAGTGCATGAGGCTCATCGGCAGATAAACCTCTTTTATTTTTCCATAGGCACCAGTCAGGCCAGACTTGAGTCGCAGAATAATGTTTCCGTCATTCGCGCCCGACGAGAGTAGCTCATAAACACCGTAGTTGGTGCTGTAGAAATTGTCGGCGGGCACTGTTATGGTCGGATATTTTTTTTCCGCACCTGTAATGTCTAGAATTTTGAAAACATACTCCTCGTCCAGAGGTTCGCTCAGAAGCCCATATTCTCCCAAAACAATACCTTTACTTTGGGAAGCAACATCTATGGCAACGGCGCGTATTTTATCGGCACTATTGTTTTGGGGATCAAGATCCAGGTGCCATTTCAATTCACTACTACCACCTTTCTCATCTCCGGTAGTAGAGTCATATCCTATTCTTAAATGACCTTTTAATTCCTCCGATTCGCCACAATAAACATCAGCATCTTCAGATGTCGATTGGATGGATGGATCGGCAACAAAATCAAGAATAGCAATGACTCCGTCTTTGGTATTTATGGTGGAGCCGGCATAGGTGGTTCCGGAAAAAAGTGCATGGTCTTGCTTTGGTCCCAGTTCGAATCTTCCACCATCAATGACAAAATTATAAAACTCAGCGTCTGGAATATCATCCACAAGAGTCGCATATTTTTCAATATAAAATCCCTGCATTAGCTGAGTTTTTTCAATGCCATCCTTTCCTTTTTGGATAACAACTCGTCCATTTTTGAGGCGTAGAGGAATTAATCCATTATCGGTATCTATGGTGATTTGGCCATTTTGGCCATTTTCTTTTCCTACAACCTCTACTGTGCCACCGAACATTTTTCCTTCATGAGATTGACCTGTGGTACTACTTGTATCTTTTCTTATAACCAACATAGCACCTTCCTGAATTTTCAAGTGTCCCTTAAAATTCGAGCAATCGCTCTTGATGTAGATCGTACCAGATTCAATGTTGATTGTTGCTGGATTTGTATTATCCCCCGTCGTCGATATTTTTCCATAGACAGAAAATATTTTGTTGCCTTCATCATCTTCGGGAAGAATAAACGAAAGTACAGAGCTATTTTCCATGCTTATGATTGGTTTATTGTAGGGGTCCTTAGGACCACCACGCCATATGAGCGTACTCTCTGCTTTAAGCTCAATATTCCCGCCAAACATAGCTCCTAAGGTATCGACGTCTGCTATTGCGTCAGCATGTACGATAAATAAGCCGTTGTACCAGGAATTATCACCGTAGTATCTCACATATCCACTATTTTGTTCAACTTTAGTACTTGTATCAACGGCCTCAACGACGTTTCCAAGCTGTTCTTTATATCCGTCTATACTAAAAAGCGAGCCACCGAACCTTGCGTCGCTTGGAATAGTAGTTAAATCAGCGGGGTTATGTATTGTCATATCCTGGTATGATTTATCAAAACCGCCTATCTTTATGGTGACCCCGGGAGCTGTTTTCAGAGCCGTATTATCCCAATTGGATTTTGTATTCTGGCCAATAATTTTTATTTCTTTCGCCAAAATAGACAAACATTCGCTTGTCACCCCCCCCCCGGTAGTCAAAGCATGGTTTGTCAATAAGGCGGAATCACCTGCAACACCAAGCTCCATAAGTTGCCCGGTTTCTGTCGAAATATAATTATTCCAATTTGACTCGAGGGTCCCGTTTACGTTTAAAGTTGAAGTGTTGGTGTACGTCACTTTTGCGCCAGAATAGATGCGATAAAGATCTTTTATTTTGGCAGTATCATTCACCAGATCATAATAGGCAGCGTTTTGGATGTAAGTACTATGCTCACTATGGTTCTTTTCCTGGATCGCATTATAGTGGTTTTCGTCGTATGAAGGCAAAAAAACACGCGTTACGTCGTCTATGTTTTCGATGAAGTTACAAACCAATAGATTTACAATTTTGCCGTTATCAGCAAGAGACAAAATACAATTTTCACCGATTTCTATGGTGCCGAAGTTGTAAAAATTTCCTCCATGGGGAATTTTTAGAATAGGATTTTCAATATATCCATGTCCCCCTGTATTATATTCGCTGTCTTTTTGTATACTTATAGTTCCAACGTTATAGGCTTTACCGCTGGAAGCTCCAATTATTATTTCTGTAGTATGCGGTAGATTGGAATCCGAGTAAGCCACGTACGTTCCCTCAGACTCGATTGTTCCATAATTTATCCAACTGTCATTATCTAGGGAGTTGCCCTTGTGCATACTTTGTACATAGGTATTAATACCAGCGCCAGCTTTTATTGTCCCTGTGTTTTTCCACTTAATACTGTTTTCTGATGAAAAATTACCTTCTATGTTTTGATTAATAAAGGCAGATATTTCTCCTTTGGCATCTATTATGTGTGTGTTTGTCCAGTCTATATTGCCGGCACTTACGCTAGCACCATAGCCGGTGGAATCTATTTGACAGCGAATTTCGCGATCGCTAGTCATGTAACCGCCATTCCCCCATTCTATGTTTCCAATTGTTGCATCTCCAGCGGTAGATGCTTCTGCAGCGATATGGGCGATGAGCCCCGTCGGGAATACATTTTCAGCAGTTATTTTCCTGGTGTACATGTCTCCTGTGTTTTTCCATAAAATATCTCTAATTACTGCATTTCCTGAACTTTTTTGAGCTACCGACTCTATATAGGCATCTAAATACCCCCCACTTTTTAATGCTCCTGAATTTTCAAATGCCGCTGTATCACAAAACCCTATATTATCACTAGATAGAGTATATGACTCATCAAATGGATCTGCATTAATTTTGTTAGAAAGTACGCCTTTGATTTCTTTTTTTTCCCCTATATCCGTGGTTATAATATTGAGCTGCAGAGGAGAAGCCTCATATCTCCCCTCATAATAGTATGTTGTTCCCTGATCATTACATTCCCCCTCTATATTATCCCGCGGTTCGAAGATAAGCGGATTCGATGAACTGATTATACATCCAGAGTTATTCCACGAAACCTTACCTCCCTGATAGCTGTAAATATCGGCTCGGATATATTGCTCGGATGTTATATTGTAGCTATTACATCGGTGAGAATCATCTGTTGTTTTCTTTAATCCATTGTAATAGCTGTTCTTAAGACTATAAAAATCACCCTCGTAAGTGCAATTATCTAAGCCTATATCTTCTATTAATTCAACCGCCTGCAATAATGCTGAAATGCTAGAACTAAGCAACATTACAAACAATGATCGTACAATTATATTACCACACATGTCTACCCTCATAACTAATGCATATATTCTGTCGCCATTCGATTAATAGTTGGTTATTTTTTGAATTTTTTTGAAACAACTATAGTTCAATACATAAGTTGCTATAGAAAAAAGCAGCAATGCGACAATTTCTACTTATTCATGTTGCCGAATTGCTGCGCTCGCACGAGTGGAGAAGAAGAAGTTCCTTCGTATTAGAGTATGTTCTGGGCGATATTTTTCACATTTTTATATTTTGCATAGTAGCTGTACCATACCCAAAACGACCATGGATTGCGTCCCCAGTGCTTCCAAAAATCATTCTCGAGGTCGCGATAGTCCGGACATCCTACTGCTTCGTAAAAAACAATACTATTGTTTTGCCATGGTTTAAATGCTAATTCTCCAATGTAGTAGTAATGAATAATTGTTAAATTTATCTTCCAGTAATCATCTTTACTTAGCTCGTAGACTAATCCACTTTCAGTTATTGTGGTGCAAATTTCACTATTATTATCTATTCCTGTAAAGTCATTGGGAATACCATGACCGGCAGCATTGAATCCACCGTCAATTTTTAACCATCCATCTTCTGGATGATTGAGAGCATAGTCCCCCATGGAAAGTTCCTCTGCGTATACAATTCCTACACTGTGAGCGTATTCTCCTTGTTTCTTCGCCTGATTTTTTAATATTAATTTTTCAACTTCCTCTACGAATCCGCATTCGCGCATTTTTTTTAGATTCATGGGAAGAACTCCGGCATTAGGGTGCCTTCCTGCAATCTCGCAGTGACTGCATCCTCCGAAACAATGATTTTTCAAATCTATGTTCCAAAGTGGCATTATATCACTAAAGCAGATAGTATCTCCGTCTAGATATAAGCATTTATCGTAATCCTTAAAAATTTTGCTTAAATATAATTTTAAAAATATAGATTTGGGCCATATATATGAAGCAAATTGATCCACGTATTTTCTTGCTTCCTGTGGAAATGGCAAAAATTGTATATTGTAATTGTATTTATCTTTGCCATTATCATATTTGGTGTAAAAGGCTTTTTGCAAATTTTGCATCCATTTGTCCGGAGTCCCGTTAAAATCTAATTCATCAATAATAATATGAAAGCTTAACGTTTCCGCTCTCTTTTTTTCTGCGGAAGTCGAATTTTCCAGCACAGATAGCAGTGATACAAAAGTGCAATCGAAATAATTACGATCAGCTATGTAAACAATATCTACGGCGCCATCAATTTTAATTGGCGAAAACACGAGCTTACTCAAGTCTGCATAGGTAAAACTTTTTACTTGATCCATAAATTCTTTATAATGCTTATTCCACATATGAAACGACCATGGATTATCTTTCCAACACAATTTCCAAAATTCATGCTCTAAATTTTGATAATCCGGGCATTTATATTCTTCAAAGCGTCGCGAAAGACCATATAGCCATGGCTTCAACACATAATTGGAAGGAAAATAATAGTTAACAATATTGATGGGAAGCAATAAACCTCTTGTTTTAAAAGTTATGTCCTTACCCAAAAAATTACGAGGAATGTATTGGGCACACATGTTAAATCCCGGATCAATTTCCAAAACCCCAGTATAGGGATACTTTTGCGAGAGCACATAAAGAACATCTTCGTCCGAGAAGAAATCACCATAATAACCATGTGCTTCAACTTGAGCTGCTAATAACTCTTCTATTTCGTTGGCCAATTTACACTCCTGCATTCGTCTTAAATTCATCAAGAGTACACCGCAATTGTACATTTTCCTTTCGTTTTTTTCATTTTTGAAAGGATCTTTGTTGTTACAGGCGCCGATATAGAAATTATCCAAATTAGTATTCCATATTTTTCTTATGTCTTCAATGCATATCGTGTCTGTACTCAAATACAAACATCGTTCGTAGGGTAAAAATCTGCAGAGGAATAGTTTTAAAAATATGGTTTTCGGAAATTCGCCGGAGTTGAATTTTGCCAATTTTTCCCTTTCTTCCTTTGGGACCGACAAACATTTTAGATTGTAATTATTTTTATATCTATTGCAGCGGGTATGGAACATATCTACAAGTTTGACTGCTTTATCATTATGATCATCTGCGTTAAAATTCGGCTCATCCATAATGATATTAAAATTCAGCAATTCTTCTCTTTTGTTTCTTATTTCATGCTCTTCTTGGGCAATAGCGAGGTTAAAAAATTTCTTTCGTTCACTATCGAAACTCAACGTCTCCTCTTTTTCACTCATCGATTCAATCGTGCCCATGATACTATCAAAGCTCAATGTTTCTTCTTGTTCACTCATTAGTTCGATTTTGTCTTTAATAATATCAGTCTTCGAATTATCTTGAAGGCTAATTGCATCATCTTGGTTTTCATCTTCGTAATCAGAATTTCCCCAACTGAACTCTGCGCTAGAATTTTCCAAAACCGATAAAACTGACGTTAACGTGTAGTCAAAATTTGCGCGATTGGTAATATATACAACATTAATAGCGTCCGGATCAATCTCCAGGGCAGTAGTATTGAATCCTAATATACAAGGAATACAAAATAACAAGACTTTTTTTCTAAAATTCATTGATTTTCTCCATTTAATTAAAATAAAAACATGTAACTATTACTTTTTCCTGGTTTCCATAAGCTCCTTAAAATATTTGTACCACTGCACGAAAGACCATGGATTGTGTATCCACGAATCTTTCCAGAACGCATTGCTTTTTCCATCGCCGGTATAGCTAGGACAGCCAGCTTTCCTATATTTTGCCAGACGATCAAGGTGCCATGGCTTAGATGGCAGAGACTCCCAATAATAGTAATGTATCAACATGATTTGAGAGAGCCATTCTCTCATATTTTGTACTGTTTTTCCCATCAACATTTTGGGAGGTACCTCAGACGTAATTGGAACATCTTTATCTTCATCTTGCCCTGAAAAACTTTTGCCGTCGTAGTCATGGGGAATATGATGAGCGCACATATTGAAACGTAAATTCAGTTCTAAAACTCCAGAGGAGGCATTTTGTTCGGAATAATCAAACATTGGAGTTTCTTCAGTGTACCATTTTTCGTCCTTTACCTGAATTTCATACCCTCTACTTTCCATTTGGCCTTTCATTATTAATTTTTCACATATATCTGAGAAATTATATTTTCTCATTTTTGCCAAATCCATTAATATAACGCCGGCGTTATATATTTTTATGCCATTGCTGACAAAAGGAGAGTGGTGCTCGCAAGCTCCGAAGCAATGCGTTCCCAGATCTACATTCCATATATCTAGGATGTTTCCAAGGCAGAGAGTATCTCCATCTAGATATAGGCATCGCTCATAGGGAAGGAAATTACTGAAAAATAATTTTAAAAATATCGTATTGGGCCAGGCATATGAAACGAATTGTAAGCACTGCTTCTTTTGAGGATATGGAATATGAAGAAAAAACAAATCATATTTATAGTCGTTTTTAGAATATTTATGGTAGAAAGCATTTATTTGCTTAATTTTGTCTTCGTTAAACGTTCCATCGTAATATGGTTCATCCACGATAATATTGAATCTGAAAAGTTCTTTTCGTTCTTGGGGGGGCGAATTTTTGAGAATGGATAATATTGACACAAAAGTGAAGTCAAAATATTTTAAATCTGCTACGTATACGATATTTACGGCATTATCTTCTGAAGATGTTGTTGGCGGTGGTGTAATTATGGACGGAAGAGAAATTTCTGGCAACAATGACATTTTTGATATGTTTTCATAGGCGTCTTGGCTTATGTTAACAATAAATTTATTGTAGTATTTGTACCATAAATAAAAAGACCATTTGTTGTTAAGCCAATGTTTTTCCCAGAAATAGCTGTTTTCTCTATATCCTGGGAGACCGGCATATTTATATTGCTGGATATAACTATATTGCCATGGTTTGGAACCTTTTTTCCACACTCCGTGATCATTTTCGTCCCAGTAATAGTAATGAATAATAGCCAAATTAGATTTCCAAGCATCGAACCTATTTAATTCATAGGTCATTCCTTTTCTTTTTATGCTTAGGGGGGCTGTTATTATATCGGCTTCTGAAAAGTCTCGGGGAATGCGCTGACCACACACATTAAATCCCGGTTCCAGCACAAGAACGCCGTTTTGAGGACATTGCATTGAATACTCCAGCAGTGCATATTCATCCGTATACCAAACGGCGACACGCTTTAGCGGTTTTACTTCAGAGGGTTTTCCGTTCATATCGCATTCTTGAGCATCTTCAAACCAAATATAATGCCGACCTCGCTTTTCTGCCTGTCCTTTTTTGATTAATTTTTCAATACCGTAGGAGAAATGAAGATTCCGCATTTTCTTCAGATCCATCAACAGGACGCCTTTATTGTATACTTTTTCAATATGGGGCGCATCTTGTGGCCTATATGAGTCCTGATGCTCGCAAGCTCCGATGCAATGTGTTCCTAAATCGACATTCCATATGCGTCTTATATCATTGATGCAGATTGTGTCAGTATCCAGATAGAGGCATTTATCGAATGGAAGGAATCTACTGACTAGTAATTTTAAAAATATTGCTTTTGACCACACATACGAATCTAGCTGCGAAACACGCTGGCTTTCTTCTAAAGGAGACGGTGTATACGATATGCTATAGTTGTATCTAGTGGGACTATATTTTTTACTAAAGCTTTTTCCTAGATTGTTCATGAATGACATCGTAGCGTTACCATCTTGTTCATCAACAATGAGGTTAAAATTTAGATGCTCTTGGCGTTTTTCTCCTTTATATTCTGAATTTTCAAAGCCGGGCGTCGAATTTTCTAAAACAGATAAGAGCGAGGCAAAGGTATAATCCAGCAGTTGACGATTAGTAATATATACTATGTTGACTACGTCGTTACTAGAAACTGTCGTTGATCCGGAATCTGTATCTGGCGCAATTACTCTGAAACTGACGGCTTTGGCATCAAAAAACACACAAATAGCCGCCGATAGTAGCATTCTTTTATAGAAAATGTTCATTTTTCCTCCCCTAATACCCAAAAAATAAAAGCATATTTTATTAGTAAAGATTAACATTAATTTAATATAAAAAAAATATTATTTATATTAAATCTTGCCGCCCGACGAATCAATGGATTCCGCGAATCTTTCACGCTCATAAATGCTTCTTCTAGGGTCATTTTTGCCTCTTTTTAAAAACTACGCGTTCATTAGATCTCTTCTTACGCAAGAATTAAATAGCCCTGACGAGGGGAGATATTTTTCAAAATCGTTTTAGGTTTTGATTTTTTTATGGGTTCAACCTTCTTTTAATGATTCTGCTTTATAACTTCAGGAATATGTAATTGGAGGAGTTTGGTATGCGGAAAATCTTGATAAATGGGCGTAACGGACAAATATCGGTGTATAATCCGTTGAAAAGCAATGAGTTACCCCCCCCCCCCCCGTTTGTCAAAAGGGGACGATCGTCTCGCTGAGTCCAAATCAGCTCCTGATCTACAGGAGCTACAACCTATGAAAAATCATTTTTCCGATAAAATTGAATCAGTTAAAATTGAATCAGCGACGCCGTTTATGAGCGTAGTGATTCCGGCTTACAACGCTGCGGGCACAATCTGGCGTTGCATTCGATCGCTGGATGCGGCGCTTGGGCAAATTGAGCATGAGATCCTTGTAGTGGACGACGCTTCCACCGACAATACCGCAGCTGTAGTGCAAAAGCTAACGGAAGTCTATAAAAATGTACGACTAATTCAGCAAGAAAATAACCAGGGACCGGGGCCGGCTCGCAACCGTGGGTTGAAAGAAGCCCGCGGCGAGTTTCTTTGGTTCGTGGACGCCGACGATGAGGTTATCGTCGAAAATTTCCAAGATTTCGACATAAAACAGGCTTGCCAAGATCGCGATGTCGTGATGTTTCGCTACAATCGGAT
>JAITQS010000003.1 GCA_031288795.1 Holosporaceae bacterium
TTTTTACCTCATAACCTTCTGATACTGCAATTTCTTGATTCCCTGCCCCATTGGCAGCATTTATTTGCGGTAGCAGCAGGAGCTGAGATGCGCCTACGGCAAGCATTAATGTTTTTTTCATGACAATCCTCCTATGTTTTGGTTGTAAATAACGAAGTGACGCTTGACACCATTGCCAACGCCCCGACAACAATCATCAAATTGTTGACTATTACCATCATTTATTTTTTTAATTATAGTACAATAATCAAAAAAAAGCAAATATTTTTAGAAAAATTTTTGGGAAATAATGTAAAAAATATTTCTCGTCACCTTGGGAGTTTTTGTTCTAGAAAAGTAAAGAGCGGACGCCACTACCGCATTCCGCTCTTTATTTATTTGTTTTGCGGTTTTACCAATGGCAAAACCGCATCTTTTTTAACACTTCTACCTTCTATTTACCGAAAATTGCAATTGCGCCCTAAACTTTTCGTCCGATAGATCTCTACATCCTTCTATTATAATTTTTTTACCGATACAGTAAATATATTCTATATCTTGATTTCTTACCGGTTTTTCGGAAAAGGATATGTTTAATCTTACCCAAGACCACGCAATACCTTGTTGATCCTTAGTGCCCACTAAAACATATGAGGCCATATTATACGGCAGCGCAATAAACATGTCGCCGTAAAAGGAAGAATCAATGTACATGACTTGCCGAAAACTTTCTGACACACCACCAGCCATCCCAGGCAACTTTACTTTATCCCAGCCCTTACCGGATGGACTGTAGTAAAGCCGGTTTCCTTCGCCCAAATACGCAAATCCAAGAGGACCTCCAACAAGGTTTTTAGCTAATTTGTCCTCTTGCACGACCTCCCAACTCACGCCATTTGTACCGGCACAGAAGTACGTTTCCTTATTTCCCAAAGGGAACTTAAGCACAAAATTTTCTCCGCCATAAACAATTTCTTTAACATTCGGATTATTTTTGCCGGAAGGATAAAAAAACGGCATTTCTGCTCCTTGCAGTCTTTCGGAATTGAAAAAGCCAGACAAATCAGAGTTTTCCTCCCATTTACTTCCATTGTCTTTTCCCTTGGTAAGCACTTTACCATTTCCAGTTACCATTATATATTTGTCATTACCATAGGCCATTACATTGTGGAATATGGATGGGCCAAAGGCCTTCTCATTTTCTTTCGTCAGTTCAAAAAATGGGGCCCATTCTATGCCGTCATTGCTAACGTAAATGTCTGCCATACTCCTCCCAAAATCCGACTTCATCACAAAACCCCACTTCTCGTTTTCTATCATCCTTTCTGCACCAAAGGCAAAAAATTTTCCATCCATATACTTGACTTTTCTAGCGCAAATATCGATGTTGTTCCAGTGCTTACCTCCATCTGTGCTGTACGCAAGACCTTCTCCGACGAGCGTACCTGCATCATTGCTAGCCCAGGTCCTCTTTGCTCCATTAGAAATTTTAATTGCCGCCACTGGTTGCTGTAAAACTCGTTTTCCCAGTTCTTTTCGGTTTTCCACTTCCCCTGGTACCGTAGTTTTGAAAAGTAGATGATCCCAGTGCTTTAACGTTCTTTTGTTAATTCCAAAAAGCTTCTTAACATTTTTTTGGGCATTTGCAAATGTGGAACCTCTAGCAACCGTTCCGCCCAGAAAAATAAAAGTGTCTCGATCAAATCCCAGAAGACCATTTTTTACCTCATAATTTTCTGGTACTGCAATTTCTCCATACCCATTGACGGCATTTATTTGCGGTAGCGGCAGTAGTTGAAATGCACCTATGGCAAGAATTAATATTTTTTTCACAACAATACTCCTATATTTTGGTTATAAACGATGAACGGCGTTCGACACAATTGTCAACGCTCAAGCAATAATCATTAAATTATTGATTATTATTACCGTTTGTCTCTTGATTATAATGCAACAATCAAAAAAAAAACAATACTTTTAAAGATTTTTTTGAGGAAAATAATGTGAAAAATGTTCCTAGCCGTCTCGAGTGCTTTTATTTTAGTAAAGAGCGGACACTGCATTCCGCTCTTTATTTATTGTTTTGCAATATATTTTATCTAATTGCGTAGAAGGTCCTGCGAATACGCAGCAAACTCTTTTCCTTATATTACAATTTTTTTATCGAGACAGTAGATATTTGCTATCTGTCGACTTTGCATTGGTTCTCTGATAGTAGGTGGTAATGATATGTCTAATTCTCCCCAAGACCATTCAATACCATTTGCAGTCAGAATACCCTGTGAAGCATATTTGCCCTCATTCGACAACGCCACAAACATGTCACCGTAAAAAGAAGAATCGACGTATAGGACTCGAAAAAAACTTTCTAGCATATTAGGCTTCACAGGCAATGTCGCTTTAGCCCAGCCGTCACCGGATAGACTGTAGTAAAGCTGTTTTTCTTCGCCTATATACGCAAATCCAATGGAACCACCAACAAGATTTCGAAGCATGGGGCTATTCTTAGATTGGTCGCTTTTTACAAACTTCCAATTTTCAGCATCTTTACTGCTATAGAAGTACGATTTATCCTTATGACTGAACCTAAGCACAAAATTTCCCCTGCCATAAACAATTTCAATATTCTCCAATTTGTTATAACCCGGATCATAATTCCTGAGGGGGAGAAAACTAAAGGTGTTATTATTTGATTTTTTATTAATTTTTTCTTCCTGCTCATCGAGAAGGACAGAGTTAGTGACTGAAGCAACTAGTTCTTTCCATTCACTCTTTTCTGTTTTGATAAGCACGTGGCCACTTTCTGTTACTATTACATATTTATCATCACCATAGGCCATCGTCCTGATGCCTTTGGTGTTATATGTCACCGACGTAAAAAATGGGGTCCACATTGTGCCATATTGGCTAACATAAATATTTTCATTATTCTCTATAAAATCTATGTTGTTTTTGTTATACTTCACCCTTCTGGCGCCAAAAGCAAAAAAATTCCCATTAATGTACTTAACTTCCTCAGCGTAAATAGCGGTGTTGTACCAGCTCTTACCTCCATCTGCGCTGTGCATAAGATGGTGGTTAGAAGAATCGGAATAATTTATTGCGATGAGTGCTTTTTCACCATTGCTAGCCAAGATCTTTGAAGCATTAGGTCCCAATACCTCTATTGGTTGCTGAAAAATTTGTCTTTTCAGTTTTTTTTGTTTTGCCAGTTCCCCTAGTGCCATTTCGAAAAGAGTAAACTTCATACCCCGCAGTTCATTTGTTTCTTCGCTAATTCCACAAAGATTCCTAAACTTTTTTTCGGCATTTTTCGGGGTGGATTTTTTGATAACCGCTCCAACTAGCATCGAATAACCGTATCGATCAAGTTCTAGAAGACCATTTCCTACCTCAAATTTTTGGGGCACTACAATGCTTCCGCCTAGAAGACCCTTTCCTACCTCAAATTTTGGGGGCACTACAATGCTTCTGCCTAGAAGACCCTTTCCTACCCCCAAATTTGCTGGTACTACAAATCTTTGATTCTCTACCTCATCGAGAGCATTTATTTGCGGTAGCAGCAGGAGCTGAGATGCTCCTACGACAAACATTAATATTTTTTTCATGACAATCCTTCTACGTTTTTGTTATGGACGGTGGCGGTGTGGACGTTCGACACCATTGCCAACGCCCAGGCAATAATCATTAAATTATTGATTATTGTTACCGTTTATTCTTTTTGGTTATAGTACAATAATCAAAAAATTACAAATATTTTTAGAGATTTTTTTGGGAATAGTGTAAAAAATATTTCTTGCCGTCTTTGGCGTTTTTATTCTAGAAAAGTAAAGAGCGGACACTGCCTTCCGCTCTTTACCTACTATTTGATTGTTTTACCTATGGCAAAACCACATCTTTTTAACACTTCTACTATCTATTTGCCTGCAATTGCAATTGTGCCACCCAATTTGGTAGGAAAACCGAAGGTTTTCCCGCTATTATAATTTTTTTACCGATGCAGCGAATATATTCTATATCTTGACTTTTCTTTAGTCCTCCCCAAAAGGATATGTTTAATTTTATCCAAGACCATGTAATGCCGCCTTTTTGGGCCTGAGTACCCAATAAAATATATGGGCCATCTTCCGGCAACGCAACAAACATGTCACCATAAAAGGAAGAATCGACGTACATGACTTTATAAAAATTGCTTTTAGACCCTTCCGGCAACTTTGCTTTATCCCAGTTGTTACCAGATGGACTGTAGTAAAGCTGTTTTTCTTTGCCTATATACGCAAGTCCTTGAGAACCACCAACAAGGGAGCCACCTGTGAAAGAATCCCTAGATCCATCGTTTTCTATACACTCCCAATTTATACCATTTTTACTAGTATATGTGTACGGTTCATTTCTATAAAGGAACCTAAGCACAAAATTTCCTCCGGCGTAAATAATTTTAACATCCTGAAAATTTTCATTACCCGGCTCTAGCTTGAAAGAGGGAAAACTAAAGATATGATTATCCGGGTTTTTTTCCAATTCACCATTTTCTGTTTTGGTAAGCACTTGGCCGCTTTTTGTTATCATTACGTATTTATCATTACCATAGGCCATCGTCACGATGCGCCCAGAGTTATTTGTCCCTTGTTTCAAAAATAGACCCCATATTATGCCGTCTTCGCTAACGAAAGTATCAAGTCCCCCGTCTGAACCTTTTGTTTTCTGCGCACCAAAAGCGAAAAATTTTCCATTCATGTGCGTAATTTCTAGGGCACCAATATCGGACTTTTGCCAGGTCTGACCTCCATCTGTGCTGTACTCAAGAAAATCGGGATGATCTCTTCGGATTAGCGTGTTTTTATCATTGCTAGCCACGATGAATGATCCATCAGGAACTTCAATTGCCTCCACTGATTGCTGTAAAACTCGTTTTCCCAGCTCTTTTCGGTTTTTCAGTTCCTGTGGTACCTCACATTTGAAATTGTTATGCTTCTGATGTTCAAATGTTTCGTCGCTAATTCCCTGAAGCCTCCTAACCTTGGTGTTACCATTTCCCGGGAGGGAACCTTTGGCAACCTTTCTGGCCACCGAAATAAAAGCGTCTCGATCAAGTCCTTGAACGCCATTTTTAATCTCATAATCTTCTGATACTGCAATTTCTTGATTCCCTGCCCCATTGGCAGCATTTATTTGCGGTAGCAGCAGTAGCTGAGATGCCCCTACGGCAAGCATTAATATTTTTTTCATAATAATCCTCCCATGTTTTGGTTATAAACGATAAGCGGCGTTCGACACAATTGCCAACGCTCCGGCAATAATCATTAAATTATTGATTATAGTCACCGTCTACTTTTTGATTATAATGCAATAACCGAAAAATGTCAAATATTTTTAAAGATTTTTTTGGAGAAATAGCGTGAAAATTTACTTTTCGCTGTCTCGGGTGCTTTTATTTTAAAAAAGAGCGGACACTGCCTTCCGCTCTTTACTTATTGTTTGGTGGTTTTACCTATGGCAAAGCCACATCTTTTTAACACTTTTACTATCTATTTGCCTGCAATTGCGCCCTTAAGCTTGGTCGGAAAAACGAACGATCTCTTTCTATTATAATTTTTTTACCGACACAGCAAATATGTTTTATATCTTGACTTTCCACTAGTTCTCCCAAAAAGGATATGTTTAATTTTATCCAAGACCATTCAATGCCACCTTTTCTGGCCTGCGTACCCACTACAGCATCTTGGCCCCCCCCATACGGCAGCGCAATGAACATGTCGCCGTAAAAGGAAGAATCGACGTACATGACTTTACAAAAACTGTTTTTAGGCCCCTCCGGCAACTTTGCTTTATCCCAGTTGTTACCAGATGGACTGTAGTAAAGCCGGTTTTCTTTGCCTATATACGCAAATCCCAGGGGACCACCAACAAGGCCTCGCTTCTCCTTAAAGGTGTTCGAAAAATTATCGCTTTTTAGGGGCTTCCAACTTATGCCATCTGTAGTGGTACAGAAGAACGTTCTATCCTTATAACTGAATTTAAGCACAAAATTTCCTTGGGAGAAAGCAATTTCAGCCTCCTGCAATCTTTTATCATCCGGATTATAATACTTGGGGAGATTTAAATCAGGAGCGAAAAAAAACGGTCGTTCCTCAATAATTTCTTTCACTTCATCGAGATTGACAATGTCAGTGATTGAAGTCGGGCTCTTCTCCCATTCACTTCCATTATCTTTTCCCTTAGTAAGCACTGTACCATTTCCTGTTACCATTATATATTTGTCATTACCATAGGCCATTACATTGCTATATGGGGTTTGGAGAGATATATCCTCAACCATCCGCTCGTGGGCGCCGTGGATTGGGGATACGACGCGAGCCCCGGAGAGGCCAGAGTATGAGGTTTTACCAAAAAAGATCCTATTACTTTTCGCCAGTTCAAAAAATGGGGTCCATGTTGTGCCATTATCGCTAACGTAAATATCTACCATATCCTCCCCAAAATCCCACTTTTCCTTTATCTTTTTCGCACCAAAGGCAAAAAACTTTCCGTTCATGTGCTTAATTTCTAGGGCAAAAATATCGGCCATTTGCCAGGTCTGACCTCCATCTGTGCTGCATGTAAGATAGAGATCAAGACCGGAACGACCTTTTGCGACGAGCGTACCTGCATCATTGCTAGCCACGATGACTGGCCCATTAGGAATTTCAATTGCCTCCACTGATTGCTGTAAAACTCGTTTTCCCAGCTCTTTTCGGTTTTTCAGTTCCTGTGGTACCTCACATTTGAAATTGTTATGCTCCAGATATCCAAATGTTTTTTCGCTAATTCCCTGAAGCCTCCTAACCTTGGTGTCACCATTTCCCGGGATGGAACCTTTGGCAACCTTTCCGGCCACCGAAATAAAAGCGTCTCGATCAAGTCCTTGAACGCCATTTTTTACCTCATAATCTTCTGATACTGCAATTTCTTGATTCCCTGCCCCATTGGCAGCATTTATTTGCGGTAGCAGCAGTAGCTGAGATGCCCCTACGGCAAGCACTAATATTTTTTTCATAACAATCCTCCTATGTTTTGGTTGAAAATGACGAAGTGACGCTTGACATCATCGCCAACGCTCCGGCAATAATCATTAAATTATTGATTATAGTCACCGTCTATTTTTTGATTATAATGCAATAATCGAAAAATGTCAAATATTTTAGAAAAATTTTTGGGAAATAGCGTGAAAATTTACTTTTCGCTGTCTCGGGTGCTTTTATTTTAAAAAAGAGCGGACGCCGCTGCCGCCTTTTGCAGTCGATCGTTGATGGAAACTCCAATGCCGGTGTTGGGAATCGGCATGACACAAATGCCCAGAGCGTCTGTTTTATCCAGCTGGCGGATCATGGCGAACAGGTTGGCGGCGGCTTCGTGGAGGTCTCCGGCAGCGCTGAGATTGAGCGTATGTGCGCAGGAATTGGGAAATGGAGTGCCGAACGCCAGCAGAGCGTCGGATGTGTCAGCGGAACGGCAGTCCAGCATAATTTTTTTGCCGGGAGCGTAATGCTTCAGTTGTTTGGCCGGTGTTGGAAAATTATTTTCGGAGAAGGACCAGCCACATTTGGCGGAAATTTCGTTTTTCCCAACGGCGCCGAGCCGGACGATGATCGGATTAGCGCCGCTGAGATCTACTATGGTTGATTCGATGCCAATTTTGCATGATCCACCGTCTATTATGCATAGGGATTCGGTTTCCATAGCGTCCGCTACATCTGCGGCAGATGTGGGACTGATTTTTCCCGATTGATTCGCGCTCGGAGCCGCCAACGGAAACGGCAGGTGCGCCAATAGTGCCTGGGCCACCGGATGATCTGGAATTCTTATGCCGATGGTCTCCAGTCCGGCGGAACACAGCCAGGATAATCGTGCGTCTGGTTTTCGTTTTAGTAGCATGGTCACCGGCCCCGGCAAAAAATATTTCGCCAAAAGCGATGCTTCCTCATTGACAAAAACGTCCGCCGACGCCAGCTCCAGCGATGCATAGCACACGCTCAGCGGATTAAATTCTGGACGATTTTTGCAGGAAAATATTTTTGCGACGGCGGTGTCATTGTAGGCATTGCCCCCCAGGCCATATACGGTTTCCGTTGGAAATACCACCATATTGCCTTCCGCAAGCTGCTCCGCGGCAGATTTTATATTTTCGGTGGTGGGCTGAACGATACCCTGACGCATGATTGACTACACATTAAAGCGAAAATGAAAGACGTCGCCGTCGTTTACCACGTATTCTTTTCCCTCGAGACGCATTTTTCCGGCAGCTTTGGCTCCGGATTCGCCTCCAAATGCGACGTAGTCATGATAGCTTATGGTTTCGGCGCATATGAATCCGCGTTCGAAGTCGGTGTGAATTACGCCGGCGGCGGTGGGAGCCTTAGCATTTTGGTGGGTTGTCCAGGCGCGCGCCTCCTGAGGACCGGCGGTAAAAAATGTTAGAAGATTCAGCAAATTATAGCCGCTACGAATCACCCGCGACAGTCCGGATTCAGCCAATCCTAGAGATGCAATGTATTCGCTTTTCTCGGATTCGTCGTCCATGATTGCAATCTCAGATTCAATGGCCGCCGAAACAACGACGCTGCCAAAATTCCTGTTTTGGGCGAATTCCGATACTTTTTTGGTCCAGTGATTGCCCGTTGCGACCTCGTTTTCGTTTACGTTGCAAACATATAAAATCGGTTTTCTGGTGATGAGGTGCATAGTAGCGGCAAACGCCTCTTCATCTTCCGAAAGAGGCAAGCGTGCCAACATTTTCCCCGTTTCCAGCCAATCGATGGACTTGGCGAGAAAATTTTTTTCCACCGCCAGCTCCGGATTATTTTTTTTGATCACGGACAACTGCTTCTTTTTTAGGCTCTCCAAATCCGCAAGCATAAGCTCCGTTTCCACCACTTCTATGTCCCGAATCGGATCAATATTGCCGTGAACGTGAGTTATGTCCGAATTTTCGAAGCAGCGCACTATGTGCAGAATCGCGTCGGTGCCCCGGATATGCCCCAGAAACTGATTGCCCAGACCTTCGCCATCGCTGGCTCCCTTCACGAGACCGGCAATATCGACGATTTCCAGCTGTGTCGGAATTATTTTGGCACTCTTGGCAATGCGCGCCAAAGTAAATAAACGCGAATCCGGAACGCCCACAATGCCAATGTTCGGCTCAATGGTGCAAAACGGATAGTTCATGGCCTGTGCGGCGGCGGTCTGTGTTAGCGCATTAAATAAGGTGGATTTGCCAACGTTCGGTAATCCGACTATTCCACAATTAAATCCCATTTTTATTATTACTCCCGGCAATCATTTTCTGAAGCATAAACTTTCTTCGAAAACTCTGTCAACTGTCCTAGTTCCCTTTTCTCACTCGCCGTCGTTTTCAAGTTTTCTCATTCTCGCCGACGCGAAGCGCACTTTCCACCGATTACCATGTTGACAGAAAATTGTAAAATTTCCCTTAACTTTATGCTCGTTAACGTTTTTTGGGACGTCTTTTGGACAAACTGGTATTTGGCGGAAGATGTCCTGCGCGATACCGGACCTAATTTTCATTATTTAAGAGATTGTTGCCTAATGAGATTTTTCTTGCAAAAACGAGGAAAAACGTAGCGCAAAACCGCAGTGTACTGCCTGTACATGAGGATCTGAGCAACGGCGAGAAAAAGCCATTAGCCAACAGTCTCTTTAATCCATAGGGTAATAAGCTCTATACAATCTATGTATTGCATCCCTGATTTTTTTGTGCTATCCATAAACATTCTTTGTTGGGGAATAGTTTAGCGGTAGAACCTCCGGCTCTGGACCGGATAACCGTGGTTCGAATCCACGTTCCCCAGCCAGCAGGTATGACACCTGCACCTGCCAACGTGACGTTGGATCCAATAGTTTTTGCTTGTCAGGATACAAAACTGTCGCGAAATCCGCTGCGCCAGAGACTTTTGCGCCGTTGGTTTTGTCGAATTATTCTGCAAAATCTACTGCCAAAAATACCGCAACTCCTGCAAGGATTCTCCATTTTA
>JAITQS010000034.1 GCA_031288795.1 Holosporaceae bacterium
AACGCAGGATCATGTCACTGAAATTCTGCGCGAATACCCGGCTGCAATGGTTGTCGTATCGCACGATGAGGATTTTTTGAAAAAAATAAAAACCGAGAAGTATTATGAAATAGGAGAAGCGAGACTGTTGCATAAATGAGATTTTTCTTGCAAGAACGAGGAAAAACGTAGCGCAAGACCGCAGTGTACTGCCTGTACAGGGGTCTACCTGCTTCCAGGAAGGACTCGGAGATGACGTTGTGGACATGACCAGCGTCGATGCCGAAGTTCAAAAGCATAACATTAATGTCGGTTTCATAAAAATGGACGTGGAGGGCTATGGTCTGTGCCTCATCCAAGGCGCCATGAATACCATCAAATCCCAGCGTCCGGTCATGTCACTATCCGTGTACCACAATAACGACGAGCTGTTCAAAATTCTGCCGTTGCTGCGGCAGCAGTTAACGAATTATGTGTATGAATTTGCTCTTAATGCATTCTATGGGGATTTCGGAGAGATGGTGTTGTTCTGCTATCCGAAGGAGCTGAGCGACTAGCCGCGATTGCCGTGTCATCGGAGGCACAAAGGCATTTCGGTCAACCGTGGCCGCTTTTGCGAAATCGCTACCGTCGGACACCATCTTTTCTTAATCTGGAGGTTATCTGTAAAGTTAGATGAAAAATCTTGACATATGACTGCGCTCATATCATAATGTACCCCTATAGTGTAAATAACAGAGAAAGTATGCAGATGTCCAATCGCCATATTTAATGAGCAACTAATTGATGGTGCTCGCAGAGAGGACATAGGAGTCATAGAGGCCAATTGTGTTTTTTATTTCGTCTTGAACTAATTTCGCATTAATGGAAAAATTGTCGCCGGACGACGTTGTCATCGCTTCGGAGTTATCCCGGATCGGACGGTCCGTAAAAGAAACTCTAAATACCATAAAAGGATAAAGTAAAGAGTTGTCATGGTTGCGAAACGTTTCCTAAGGCAACATCTCTGAAGGAAAAAGTACACCCAGGCATTTCCAACAAATTTCGCGTTCTGGGCAAAAATTTGAGTTTGAAAAAAAATGAATCATAAAGTAATAGATTGTTCACTAAAAAGCATTTTGCAAGTAACGATTCCCCTAATGATCTCCATGATGTCGGTTTTTCTAATGCTTCTGATCGACAGAGTAATGCTGGCTAGCTACTCCATCGATTCCATGAATGCTGCCATTATGTCCGGGAATTTTGTATGTATTTTCGCGTTTATGTTTACGGCGTTGGCTAATACCGCTGAAATATTCGTGGGACAATACAATGGATCAAAGCAGTACAATAAATTAGCGGCTCCCGTGTGGCAGATGATTTACATGTCCTTTGCTACGCTGGTTATTTCGCTTCCCATCGCGTATTTTTCCGACCACATTAACATGCTGCCGCATTATTATCTGGAGGATGGAGTGGCCTATCAGAAAATACTAATGTATTTTGTGCTGACACAGCCGCTTAGAGTAGCTTTAGCGGCGTTTTTTGTGGGACAGGGAAGAACAAAAATAATAATTCTTTCCGTAGCGGTGGGCGCTTTGCTAAATATTGCGCTGGATTACGCTCTGATCTTCGGAATAAAAGATATTATCCCGAGTATGGGATGCAAAGGGGCGGCAATTGCCACAGTAATCGCAGAATGCGCTCAAATTGTAATTCTGGCAACGGTGTTTTTTAGTGAAAAGAATAGAGAAATATACAGAACATTTGAAAATCGCCGATTTAATTTGAAACTATCGGGGGATTGTTTCAAAATTGGTCTTCCATTGGCGCTGGAGAATTGCGTATCGATGGTGGCCTGGTATCTGGTGCAAGCGGCCATAAGTCATACGTCGAAAGACGCCGCCACCATCTACAACATTGGCATAAACGTATATTTGTTTTTTCTTTTCATAGGCGAGGGAGCCAACAAAGCCGTTGCGGCGATCTGTTCCAATATGATTGGGCGCGGAGACTTGGAATCCGTCGAAAAAACTCGCAAAATTTTTGTGGCGATTTCTGTATTTTTCGGAGGAATCATGGTGCTGCCGTTGGCTTTGTATCCGCTGAAGATTTTGGAGATACTGGGTTCATTTTTTGAAGATATTTCCGCTCTTCATTCGGACATCATAAAGGTGTTTTATATAGTGGTCTTCGATGTGGTGCTGGAAACTCTGTTGCTCTCCCATTGGGGAATATTAATCGCCGGAGGAGATTCAAAATATGCGGCGATTGCATATCAGGTTTGCCTATGGACGTTCGTTATTATTCCGACGATTCTTCTCTACTACGCGAATGCTCTGACTTCTGTGCCGTTTATTTTCCTGCTCATGGGAGGATGGCTGATCACGACGCAGCTACTCCTTTATAGACGCTACAAAAGCATGAAATGGTATAATAAATTGGTATAGCTAAAGGAAAAAGCTAGGCGGCTAATTTTTTGCAGTATTTTTTGTCGTTGATTCGGCGCTCAGATCTTCATATGCATACCTAAAGCTTTTTCATGCCTAGTTTGTATCGCGGACTTTATTTGTACCTTCATGTTGTGTATTGTTAATAAATGTTAACGATAATGCTGAAAATTGTGGATTTACTTTCATGATTTTTCAAGTAGATTTTTTGCTGTGGTGGGTAGTTGCTGTTTGGGAGGATCTATGTTTCAAGTAAGAATCCACGGAAGAGGAGGGCAGGGGGTTGTCACGGCCGCAGAGATGCTTTCCATTGCTGCATTTCTGGAGGGGAAGCATGCTCAGGCGTTTCCGAGTTTCGGGTCCGAGAGGATGGGAGCTCCGGTTGTGTCCTTCTGCAGAATTTCTGATCGGGAAATTCGGCTGCGGGAACCGGTGCAGGAGCCCAATGCCGTCATAATACAGGACCGCACAGTCATAGGTCCCGCTAAGGCTTTTCAGGGCATTGTGAAGGGCGGATACGCGCTCATAAATTCGCCGGAGACAATAGATAATGACTGGGGCATAGATGACGTAATGGTAAAATGCGTTGGAGCTACTGAAATCGCTCTGGAACACATTGGAAAACCGCTGCCCAATGCCGTTTTGCTCGGAAGTTTTGCCGCTTTAACTAAAATTATTCGACTGGAGTCCGTGCTGGAGGCCATAAAAACCAAATTCTCCGGAGCCATCGCGGAAAAAAATTCTGAAGCCGCTAAAATAGCCCATGACCGTTTGGTATTATTATTGTAAGGAAAATCATAAATGTTACATCAGTTGGAAGGATCTCAAGCAATTGCAAAGGCGGTGGCGCTGTGTCGTCCGGGCATGGTCTGCGCTTATCCAATAACTCCCCAGACGCACATAGTGGAGCATCTTGGAGAATTAGTACATGCGGAAGAATTATGGAATTGCGACTACCTGAATGTCGAATCCGAAATGGCCGCCATCAGCGTGACCATTGGATCCCAAGCTGCCGGAGTTCGCAGCTACACCGCTACCTCCAGTCAGGGATTACTCTACATGATAGAAGGGGTGTACAACGCCTCCGGACTCGAATTGCCGATCGTAATGACCCTGGGGAATCGCGCCATAGGCTCTCCCATCAATATCTGGAACGATCACTCGGACGCAATGGCGGTGCGGGACGCCGGCTGGATCATGCTCTTTCCGGAGACTAATCAGGAGGCGGTGGATCTGCATATCCAGGCATTTAAAATAGCCGAAACACTGCAGTGTCCGGTGATGATCTGTGTGGATGGATTCGTGCTGACCCACGCCTACGAACGCGTCGATCTACCATCTCAGGAAATGGTGGATAATTTCCTTCCGCCTTATAAACCTCACTTTTGCCTCGATGTCGCTAATCCGCTGGCCATTGGTACGATGGTGCCTCCGGAATATTTTATGGAAGTGAGATATCTGGCCCACCAAAAACAATTGAAAGCACCGAAAATAATAGACCATATCGAAAAAGATTTTTATGAAAAATTCGAGCGCCATTCCGGCGGATTAATTAGAACCTACCAAACCAAAAAAGCCAAAACCATCATTGTGGCTATGGGGTCCGTTCTGGGAACCATAAAAGATACGGTGGATGAATTGAACGCTCGAGGGGAAAAATACGGAGTGGTGTCCATCGTCAGCTATCGGCCTTTTCCGTTTGAAGCCCTGGAGGCGGCTTTGGCAAATGCCCAACACGTCGTGGTGGTGGAAAAAGCGCTGGCTGTTGGTGTCGGAGGAATATTATTTCAGGAAATAAAATTATCCCTAAAAAATACCCCCAAAAAGATTTCTTCCATTATCGCCGGACTCGGTGGTAGAGCCATAACAAAATCGATGCTGAAACAGGCTCTGAAACAAGATGAGCAAGAAATTTTTTTGGGCCTTGCTCAGGATGTCGTTCCAAAAGAATTTCAAACAATTAAAAATTGTTGCAGCAAATAAAAGGAGAATCAATGACCACTCTCACAATTGGCAATCGATTAGATGATGAAGATGTGGCTGAGCAGTCGAAACACGATCGCCACAACTGCATAACCGGAGGTCATCGTGCATGCCAGGGATGCGGGGAAGCGCTGGGAGCCAGGTGCGTTCTCGACGTTGCTCACCGGGTCGCCGGGGGAAACATCGCCGTCGTCAATGCTACCGGATGCCTTGAAGTCTTTTCCTGCGTCTATCCGGAAAATTCCTGGCAAGTGCCCTGGCTTCATTCACTGTTCGGAAACGCAGCGGCCGTTGCTACCGGAGTGGCATCAGCCTTTGCCATATCGGGTAAAAAAGATATGAGAGTGATTGCCCAGGGAGGAGACGGATCCACGTCAGATATAGGTCTCGGCTGCCTGTCGGGAATGTTCGACCGCAACGACGACGTTCTCTACGTCTGCTATGATAATCAGGCCTACATGAATACGGGAGTGCAGAGATCCAGCGCAACTCCGATACTCGCCAGGACCGCCACCACGCTTCCGACCAGAGGATACATGGGAAATACCGTTGGTACCGGAAAGAATTTGCCGGAAATAGCCATAGCTCACGGAATTCCCTATGTCGCCACCGCCAGCATCTCCAATATCCGAGACCTGGAGGAAAAAATATCCAAGGCAATTCTCCGGAGAGGATCTCGCTACGTGCATGTGCATGTGCCGTGTCCGCTGGGATGGGGATACCCTCCCTCCGAAACCATTCGCATAGCAAGAATGGCAGTGGAGTGCGGACTGTTTCCTCTGTTCGAAGCGGAAAATGGCGTCGTTGTGGGATCAACGCCGGTCGATAACCCCAAACCAGTGGAGGAATATCTGCGTACACAGCGCCGATTCGCCCATCTGTTCGGAAAAAATGCATCGCCGGAAGCAATCGAAACCATTCAGCAAATAGCCAGCCGAAACCTAGAAAAATATAGATTAAGTGGAGAACTTTCCCATGAATAAGCCCTTCGCCACCGTTTTGGAGTCCGCAACCAGTCTGCAAAATAAAACCGGATCCTGGAGAACCGTAAAGCCAGAATACGTCAAGAGATTGCCCCCCTGTAACGCGGCCTGTCCCGCCGGAGAAAATATCCAGCAGTGGCTTTCGCTGGCCCAGGAAGGAAATTTTTTGGAAGCCTGGAACGTGATCATGCAAAATAATCCCTTCCCGGCTACCATGGGACGTGCCTGCTATCATACCTGCGAAAAAGTATGTAATCGAGGTAAATTCGACGGCGCCGTCAATATAAATCTGCTGGAAAGATCCATCGGAGATCTTGCCATCGTCAGTGATTGGGAAATCGATGCCGTTGGCCTTCCCACCAACAAAAAAGTCCTGGTAATCGGAGCCGGACCAAGCGGACTCAGTGCCGCATATTTTCTCCGCAAATACGGACACGAAGTCACCATCTACGAACGCCATATAAAACCCGGCGGCATGATGAGATATGGCGTTCCGTCCTATAGATTGCCCCGGTGGGTCATCGACGCCGAAATCAGAAGAATAATTAACTGCGGTGTAAAATTATTCTGCAATAGGTGTGTCTCCAACATTAAAGAAGAAATGCGAAACTTCGATGCCATATATATCGCCACCGGAACTTCCGTGCCCACTAAAGTAGACGTCGAAACCAATGGAGAAACAAATATATTGAACGCCATTGATCTCTTCAAAAAAATGGAAGATCATCATTGCGGCGGTTCGTTGGGAGAAACATTGGGAAAAATAGTCCTGGTCTACGGAGGCGGAAATACCGCCATCGATGCCGCTCGAACAGCTTTGCGTCTCGGAGCAGAAAATGTGAAAATCGTCTACAGAAGAACTCTGGAAAAAATGCCCGCCCATGACTCGGAAATTCAAGATGCCCTTCAGGAAGGAATAGAAATACTCTGCCTCAGATCCATATCCATGATCGATGGCAAAAAAATACTGCTGGATAAAATGAATTACAATGCCGAAAATAATACGCTCTCGAAAAATGGAGAAAACGAAATAATAACCGCAGACTCCATTATTTTCGCCGTTGGACAATCCATAGACGCCGATCCATGGGCTAGCCTCGATGGCCTGGTCGTCTCCGAAAAAGGAGCTCTGGAGATCGATAAAAATATGATGACCGGCGTAGGAGGAATATTCGCCGGTGGTGACGTCGTCCTGGGAAAAAAAACCATAACCGACGCCATCGGACACGGAAAAAAAAGTGCCCAGTGCATAAATGCATATCTGCACAACACAGAAATCGCTCCCGGTGTAAAAACAGAGGTGGTCAATTTTAAAAAAATCAACTTCTCCTATTTTAAAACAACTAATCCGCTGAAAGTGGAAAAATTCGACGGCCTGTCGTTCGAAGAAAAAAATATATCCCTGTCCAGTAAAGAAATAATTTCTGAATCCCGACGCTGCTTTTCCTGCGGAAATTGCTTCCACTGCGACAACTGCTACGGATTCTGCCCCGATAACGCCATTCGCAAATCTCCCGACGGAACCCTAGCCATCGACTACGACTACTGCAAAGGATGCGGAATTTGTTCCAATGAATGCCCCTGCGGAGCTATAAAAATGGTGGCGCAGCTCGATTAAAAGAAATCGTTCATGTATCTAAGGATTCAAATACATGATGGTCTCTTAAAAAGTAAAAAGGAAATTCCCCCTTCCAAAAGTACTTCATCAGGCAATGCTCTTGGATCGTAATTTTATTGGTGCGAAACTTCTGCGATGATGGGGCGTAATTCCATGTTGACGAATAGCTTCTAGGTGCGCCGCCGTTCCGTAACCGACATTTTTATCCCAAGAGTAATAGGGATATTTTTGCGAAAGCTCACGCATATGGTTGTCTCGGTATTCTTTTGCCACTACCGAAGCCAATGCTATGGCTAGCACTTTTGCATCACCTCCGATGACGGTTTTTACTGCTGCACCTGGTATTTGGGGAGCGGCATTGCCGTCCACCAGTATAATTTTTGGCCCATGAATTTCAAGGATATTATGGGCCCTTTTCATGGCCAGCAAAGTGGCGTTCAATATATTTAATTCGTCGATCTCCTCCACCGTTGCCGCAGCAATGGCACATCTTATAAAATTGGGGGATTGTTTTTTAATCCAGGTAACAATTTTTTGTCGATGTTTGGGGGTCATTTTTTTGGAATCTCGAATTGGCAGGGCAGCGAAATTTTTTTCGAGCTCCAGGATGAGGTTTTCACTTATCCAAACGGTGGCGGCAACGACGGGACCGGCTAATGATCCGCGGCCAACTTCATCGCTACCAACGCTATCATCGGGGGCAATGTCATTTTCGGCATACCAGGCCATGTAATCGCCATTAGTCATGGGAAGTATTTTTTTCCAACTGTTTTTCCAACTGTTTCTCCAACTGTTTCTTGGATGGTGCGGCAAGAACATTGTTGTCATGATTTTTTTCCAGCTGTTTTTTCTGCAATACTGAAGAAATCTGACGGCAGTTTCGGGATAGGAATGTCGAAAAACGATGTAAATTTTTTATTTCATGTTCCAGAACCAACCGGAAAAAATCCCACGAAGACGCAACGGATACGCTTTCGGCCAAAGCTCGACATCTTTCCGCAAACATCAGCCAAAACGGACACAAAAATAAACTGAGGGTAGTTAAACTAACGAGAAATTTTACGCCCTGAGGATTCACCAATCCGTTTTTATTGGCGGCGGACACCAACATGAATGAAAATTCTCCAATATTTGCCAGCAGCACGCCAATCACAAAAGATTCTTTCATGGAAAATCTACAGATTCTCATTACAAAAATATTTATGAGGGTTTTTCCAATGGTAACGAACAGAAGTGCCGAAAGAATTGTCAGATAATTTTCTCGTATAAATTCTATATCCACCAATAATCCAACGCTGAGAAAGAAAGTCATTAGGGTAATTTCTTCGATGGGAGCGGATACTCTTTTTATTTCGTCTTTTATGTTGGAATTTCCCAGGAGTAATCCGGCGATAAATCCACCGAACGGAGCTGATAATCCCACGATTTCCGCTAGAACGGCACAGCCCAGACAGATGCCAAATATGGACATCGCCAACATTTCTTCGTGCTTCTTGATGAAATTAGCCAATTTATGGGCATGGTGACGAAATTTCAGAAAAGATAGAACAAGAATACTCGCAATTACGCATAACACCGATACCTTGAGGGCGTCAAAGCCCATGAGCTTCGTGGATCCGAAAAAATTTATCACGATGACCATCAATAGGGCAATGATATCCTGGGCTACTAATATGCCCAACGTATTTTCTTCGATGTTTTCATCCTGCTCTTTTAGGTATTTTAGGGACTTCACCGTCACTGCCGTAGATGATAGAGCCATACAGAAAGTCATTAAAATGATTCCGGAGGTGGATATACCCAGAATCATACCGACAATCAGCATGACGATATACACCAACAGTGTGGAAATAAGCGTCGAAGCAATTGAAGTTCTCCACATGTTTTTTACTTTTTCAAAGGATAATCCAAGCCCTATGGCAAATAGCAAAAACAAAATTCCCATTTCGGAAAAAACCGCAACTTCGTCTCGGTCGACAATAAATTGTAGACAGGATGGTCCCAGCAGAACCCCCGCAATGATGTATCCCAGGATTGGACTGTGACCAAAAGATGACAGCAGTAATCCCGATCCCATTGCGCATAATACGACAGACGCTATTTGTGTTATAGTCCAACCCATTTGTGTTTTCTCAATCAATTGAATAATATTTAGGCTAAGTTCGGCAATAAATTGTCATAGTAATTAAAGCGGAACCATCACTACACATTATTTTACAGCAAATTTTTCGCTTTTCAAAAAAAATTGAAAAAATATTGGGGGACTGTAGTTTATGGGCAACTGTTATTTCATTAGGGTTTTGGGATAATTTGAATTTGGTATAATATATAAGCTTGTATCACTTAAAAAAAATATATATACTATAAGTCTAATAGTTGAGAAGAAAAATGAAAAAAGTCATTTTGCGGGGGAACTCACGCTATTAGTAGGTTTTTGTTTCGTATGCGGCTCAATGATAATTTCGGAATAATATATGATAATGGTGAAAAAGTGGACAAAGATTTGGAAAAAGCCCTAGAGCGGTATTTAAAAGCAGCGGAGCAGGGAGATGCCGTAGCTCAATATAATCTCGGAATGATGTATTGTAATGGCGACGGCGTAGAAAAAGATTTTAAAAAAGCGTTTCAGTTTTTTTCAAAAGCAGCTGAACAGGGATATGCCGTAGCTCAATATAATCTCGGAGTGATGTATGATAATGGCGAAGGCGTAGAAAAAGATTCGAAGAAAGCTGAAGAATGGTATTTAAAAGCAGCGGAGCAGGGAGATGCCGAAGCTCAATATAATCTCGGAGTGATGTATTATAATGGCGACGGCGTAGAAAAAGATTTGAAAAAAGCCCTAGAGTGGTATTCCAAAGCAGCGGAACAGGGACATTTCGAAGCTCAATATGATCTCGGAATGATGTATTGTAATGGCAACGGCGTAGAAAAAGATTTTAAAAAAGCTAAAGAATGGTATTTAAAAGCAGCGGAACAGGGATATGCCGGAGCTCAATATGATCTCGGAGTGATGTATTATAATGGCGAAAGCGTAAAAAAAGATTTTAAAAAAGCTAAAGAATGGTATTCAAAAGCAGCAGAACAGGGATATGCCGCAGCTCAATATAATCTCGGCCTAATGTATTATAATGGCGACGGCGTAGAAAAAGATTTTAAAAAAGCCTTTCAGTTTTATTCGAAAGCAGCAGAACAGGGATATGCTGTAGCTCAATATAATCTCGGAAAGATGTATTATTATGGCGACGGCATAAAAAAAGATCTGAAGAAAGCTAAAGAATGGTATTTTAAAGCTGCGGAGCAAGGAAGAGTCGAAGCTCAACATAATCTCGGCGGAATGTATGATAATGGCGAAGGCGTAGAAAAAGATTCGAAAAAAGCCTTTTATTGGTATTCAAAAGCAGCGGAGCAAGGAAGTGCTGTAGCTCAATATAATCTCGGCCTAATGTATCATAAGGGCGAAGGCGTAGAAAAAGATTTGAAAAAAGCCCTGGAATGGTATTTAAAAGCTGCGGAGCAAGGAAGAGCCGAAGCTCAACATAATCTCGGCGGAATGTATGATAATGGCGAAGGCGTAGAAAAAGATTTGAAAAAAGCCCTGGAATGGTATTCAAAAGCAGCGGAGCAAGGAAGTGTTGTATCTCAATATAATCTCGGCACAATGTATCTTAAGGGCGACGGCGTAGAAAAAGATTTTAAAAAAGCCCGAGAGTGGTATTCAAAAGCAGCTGAACAGGGGCATCCCGCTGCTCAATATAATCTCGGCCTAATGTATTATAATGGCGACGGCGTAGAAAAAGATTTTAAAAAAGCCCGAGAGTGGCATTCAAAAGCAGCTGAACAGGGGCATCCCGCTGCTCAATATAGTCTCAATGCAGACCAAAATTTAGAACAAGCGTTTCAGTTACTTTCAAAAGCTGCTGAACAGGGAGATTCCGAAGCTCAGTATGGTCTCGGAGTGATGTACGAGAAGGGCGAAGGCGTAGAAAAAGATTTAAAAAAAGCCTTTTATTGGTATTCAAAAGCAGCGGAGCAAGGAAATGCTATAGCTCTATATAATCTCGGAATAATTTATTTGGGTGACAAAGGCGTAAAAAAAGATTTGGAAAAAGCGTTTCAGCTTTTCTCAAAAGCTGCGGAGCAGAGATGCGCTGAAGCTCAATATAGTCTCGGAGTGATGTATCATAATGGCGAAGGCCTAGAAAAAGATTTGAAAAAAGCGTTTCAGTTTTTCTCAAAAGCTGCGGAGCAGGGACATGCCGAAGCTCAATATAATCTCGGAATAATTTATTTGGGTGACAAAGGCGTAAAAAAAGATTATAAACAAGCGCTTCAGTTTTTTTCAAAGGCTGCGGAGCAGGGATATGCCGCAGCTCAATATAATCTCGGAGTGATGTATCATAATGGCAAAGACATAGGAAAAGATTTGAAAAAAGCTAAAGAGTATCTTTCAAAAGCTGCGGAGCAGGGATATGGCACAGCTCAATATTGTCTCGGAGTAATGTATTATAGAGGCGAGGGCGTAGAAAAAGATTGGAAAAAAGCGTTTTATTGGTTTTTAAAAGCCGCTGCAGGGATATTCCGAAACTTAATATAATCTTGGAGTGAAGTGCTCAATTGGCAAAGACGTGCCGGAGCTCAATGGAGAAGTGATTCTTTTGGGAATGTTGGGCTTTTTGTATTTTTTAAATAATACTTGATAAATTTTGTAATTTTTTAAATAACACTTGATAAATATCGAAAAAATCCCTATCATTATGCAGTCGCTTTAGCAAGAAATATTTATTTTTTTAGTCATAGGAGGTTGTGAAAATGCGTGGACGGATGGGCGATTATAAACGAAGTCTGGGGGTTGTATTTTGTATTTTATTGGGAGGCAATGTAAGTTTTGCTACCCATGAATGTGATTTTGAATCTCATAGCGATCATGTTAGTGTAGAATGCAAAAACTGGGAGCAGGTTGATACAAATGTTGCACAATTAAAAAATGAAAAAATATTTGGGGATTTCCCCGTTGCGCTGATCGACTACGATGACACAATTTTTTTCAAGAGGAAAAATAAGCAGAAACCCATTATTCCGGGTGCAGTAGAAGGCATAAAAAAATTTACCATCTATGGATTTAGCAATTTTATCATTACAAGTGGATCCCCGATTATTCACGAAAGCAGAAAAATAGCATTGAGAGATGTTGAATTGAATAATGATATATCATTCAAAGAAGAGCTTTTCAACGCGGTAAAGTTCAAAGAGCAAGGTATTACTACACAGCAATTAGAACATTGCGTTTTTTCTAGCTCAAAATGTAAATATCTAGACGGATTCTTATATTGTCTAGAACGCTGCAATAAGAAGGCAAAGGGAGAAAGTTTTGCCGAATTTTTGCAGTGTCTTAGGAGGAAACCTAGTTATGTTATTATGGTTGACGATGCGTATTACAATCTTTGCGCCGTTGCGGAGACGTGCAAGGCAAAAAATATACCTTTTTATACTATTTGCATAAGATTTGAGCAATCGAGTTGCCCTGATGTATTAAATAATGAGATTGGATTAGTTAGCCCCAGTACGAAATCATTGCCTGATGGTTTTTTCGAAAAATCTACTGTGTCGTCAAATTCGATCCCCGCATCCTCACGTCCGAATCTTGCTACGTGTATGCCGAACCAAACGATAAAATCTGAAAGTCTTGAGGATCACGAAAAAAGGACGTTTGAGCCCTCCATGAATTCTCGAGACCGTTGCCTATTGGCTTTTTCTTACCATCCATTTCGTCAAATCTGTTGTCCAGATCCTTATGTACATACAGTACACGCCAGTCTTGCGCTACGTTTTCCTTCATTCTTGCAAGAAAAATCTCATTATGCAATAGTTTCTTTGCCAAGGCAAGATCAGGAGGCTTCTCCATTAGCCCCGTCCTTTTGGACGGAAGATAATTCATCGATGCTGCGAAAACGGAAACGTCCTCGTGATCATTCCGAGGATGAATTGTCGCAGAATATATTGCAATACATGAATGATATTGTATGATTTATGGAGACCGTTGCCTAGAGGCTTTTTCTCGCCATCAACTTCATCTAAGCAACGGTTTCTAGAAAGGTATTTCAAGCTTTTTTGGGAGGATTTAGGAATCCAAAAAGCTTTTTAGTTTTCTCGATCTACTTGGGTGTTTTAGTTTTCGCAGTGCTTTTGCTTCTATTTGTCGAATGCGTTCACGGGTTACGGAAAATTGTTGGCCTACTTCTTCCAGGGTATGGTCCGTATTCATGCCTATTCCGAATCTCATTCTCAGAACGCGTTCTTCACGTGGAGTCAGACTTGCCAGCACCAGCGTTGTGGTTTCGCGCAAATTGGAATTTACGGCGGATTCTGCCGGCAAAGCGATATTTTTATCCTCGATAAAATCTCCGAGGTGCGAATCGTCTTCATCACCGATGGGAGACTCGAGGCTGACAGGTTCTTTGGCGATTTTCAGCACTTTGCGTACTTTTTCCACCGGCATATGCAGGCGAGCAGCCAGTTCTTCTGGAGTTGGCTCGCGGCCGATTTCGTTCAGCACCTGTCGGGATGATCTCACGATTTTATTTATGGTTTCGATCATGTGTACCGGTATGCGAATGGTCCGAGCTTGATCGGCAATGGACCTGGTGATGGCCTGTCGGATCCACCAGGTGGCGTAGGTGGAAAATTTATAGCCCCTTTTGTACTCGAATTTATCGACGGCCTTCATAAGACCGATGTTACCTTCCTGAATTAGGTCCAGAAACTGTAATCCACGGTTGGTGTATTTTTTGGCGATGGATATGACCAGGCGTAAATTGGCTTCGATCATTTCTTTTTTGGCTCTGTTGGTTTCGCGTTCTCCTTTTTGTATGCAGGCTACGGTTTTTCTGAACGCGCTTATGGGAAGGGACACCGTCTGTTCTATGCTTCTTGCCAATTCCCGATGCTGATTTATTTCCTCCGGATGATTAGCAAAAAAATGCTTCCAATTTTGAAATTTTTGCAGATTACTTTCCCATTTTTCGTTTGATTCGTTGCCGTAGTAGTGTTTTAAAAATCCGTCACGACTTATGCCACATGCCTGAGCTAATTTCAGCAGTGTGGTTTCGCTTTTTATTAGTTTCCGATTGAGGGCATACAATTCTTCGCAGAGATCATTAACGATCGCCTGATTTAATTTTAGTGTACTTACGGTAGCGATTATTTCTTCTTTTAATTTAGCGGGGGCGTTTTTCTTTTCTTTTATTTTTTCGTGTAATCCGATGGCTTTTTCCAACAGTGCAAGAATGATGGGGTAGAGATTCTCCTCGTCGGGACTCATGGACTGAGTTTCAGACGATTCATATTCATTTCCCAGGTCATCTAATTCGTCTTCTTTGGGGATTTCATCGCCGACGTCGTCGTCATCTTCGTCTATTTCTTCTTTTTCGCCGTCGGCGGAGGAGGTATCGATTTGCACCAATTCTCGTAGTAGGATTTTTTTATTTTGTAGATCTGTCAGCCATTGTTCAAATTTTTCAAATGTTATGGGACTGTTGCAGAGACCACCGAGAACATCCAGATAGCCCTGTTCTATTTTTTTAGCCAGTTCTATTTCGCCGTCTCGGGACAAAAGTTCGACATTTCCCATTTCCCGCAGGTACATGCGCACGGGATCGTCTGTTCGCAGCATATCATCCTGATCTTCGCGGGAGTTTTCGACATGAATTTTTTCTTCATTTTCCACCGAGAATGCTTCGGCGTCTTCGGCTTCTACGATCTGGATGCCCATTTCGATGATACCTGATACGGCCACGTCTATTTTTTCTGTAGAAAATTTTTCTTTGGGAAGCGCATCATTGAGTTCATCGTAGGTTATGTAGCCGCGCTCTTTTCCGATTATGAGTAGTCTTTTCAGACCTTCCGAATCTTCATTGGGTGTTTTTTCGTCTTCGTGGTTTTCATTTTTTTCATTAAAATTTTCTAAAGTTTTTTGGGCGGAGTTTGTGCTCATGTTTTTCCTCGTTTTTTAATATTGCTCAGAAGGGTTTCCTTTTTTAAAGCTTTTAATCTTTGCCAGTCGTCGTAGGAGAAGGTAGATTCTAGACGAGTTGTGGCATTTTGTAAATCTGCTTTTAGGGCTGGATCGAAGGAGTATCTATTACAAACGTCGTACCAGCCTTTTATGGCTTCGTCGTCGGTGGTGTTTTTATTGGAGAAGGGAGCATGCAATTCTATTGCTTTTATGTCGTCCAGTTTTTGGGTGAGAGCGCTTACGGATTCGGCATATTTTTTTTGTTCCTCTTTCAGGTAGTACATGTCATAGTATTCGAGTATTGTATTTTTCAAGTTATGCATGTCGCTATTACTAAGTTCCAATTTAACGAGATGTTCCACGATTCTGTCAATAATATAAGGGTGATTTAGCAGCGTAACAATGATAATCTTTTCTATTTTTTCTTTGACGGCGACCTGGGGGATAATATTTATTATATTTCGTTGAGGAATGAACTTTTGGCGGTATAGATTTTTTTCTTTATTTTTTATATCTGCGATATAGAGATTTTTTATGGAGGTATCGCGAATGAGGTCGGCTTTTTCCAGGATTGTTCTGATGACGGAGGCTTTTTGTTCTGGAGTGTCAGACGGATGCAGCAGAAACGCTCCCTCCCACAGCCATTCGCACAGCGGGACGGCGCTTTTGATGACACGAGCCAGAGTCTCCGTTTGATCGTGGAAAATCAGGGAAGCCGGATCTGCTTCCGGAGGCAATTGGGCGAAGCTAAAGGATTTTCCCGGAGATATGGCCGGCAATATTTTATCTATCCAGCGGTAGGAGGCTTTTATGCCGGCGATATCGCCGTCCAGTGCAATGATCGGGGTATCGGAAATTTTCCAGCACATGCGCATTTGGGTCTCGCTGATGGATGTACCCAGTGAGGCGACCGCTCCGGAGAATCCCGCCTGATGCATGGCGATAACGTCCAAATATCCTTCTGTCAGAACAATATTTTCCGGTTTGCTGTGTTTTGTAATAGAGTAACCGTACAGATGTTCGCTTTTTATGAATACGTCCGATTCCGGAGAGTTGATATATTTGGCGGAGTCGATTTTCTCGATTATGCGTCCACCGAAGCCAACGCAGCGGCCGGATGCATCGGTTATGGGAAACATCAATCTTCCGTCGAATCTGTTGAAAAGTTCGTTTTTGTGCTGTGGTTTGAAAAAAATTCCTGTTTTCAAGAGATCGTCGGCGGAAAATCCTTCTTTTTCCAGAGAAAGCAGCAATTTTTTGCTATTGGCCGCGAATCCCAGTTGAAATTTTTCTATGGACTTATCGGAAATTTTTCTAGAAGCCAGGTATCTTCTGGCATTTTCGCCGACATTCTGCTGCAGTTGGGTTATGAACCATTTTCTGGTGGCTTCCAGGACGCGGTATATTCCTAAATTTGGATTGACGTAGCTATCATTTTTTTTAGGTACCGGAATGCCGTACATGTTGGCGATGTATTCGATGGCTTCGGGGAATGTTATTTTTTCGAATTCCATGACGAAATTGATTACGTCGCCGTGTGCTCCGCAGCCGAAGCAGTAGTAGAGGCCGCTGTCGGGATTTACCTTGAAGGACCCGGTCTTTTCCGCATGAAACGGGCACAATCCGAACCAATCTCTGCCGGAGCGCGTGAGCTTTACGCGGCGCGCTATTACTTCCAGAATCGATGCTTTGTTCTTTAGAGAATCTAAAAAATCTTTTTGCATTTATGTATCCTATGTATCCAATGAGATATTAGGAATGTATTCCGCCAGATACTGGGAAATATCCGCTTTGATTTTTTTCATATTTTCTTGCGAGTAGGCTTCAATGCGCAGTGACAGAGCGTTTTGTGTATTGGACGCCCGCAATATCCACCATCCCAGGTCGGATGTAACCCGAATGCCGTCGATTTCGACCGGAAAAATATTCTTGCTGCGGAGCTTTTTTTTCAGCGATTCCACGAGGGGAAATTTTTCTTTTTCGCTGCATTCTATGCGTATTTCTGGCGTAACGAATCCGTATTTCAGGTTACTGAAGGCATTTCTATTATTGCTGAGGATTTCTAGGCAGCGGAGAGCGGCGTACACGCCGTCATCGAATCCGAACCAGCGATCTTTAAAGTAGAAATGTCCGCTGAGCTCACCTGCTAACAGTGCTCCGCTGGATTTCATTTTTGCTTTTATGAAGGAATGTCCGACTTTTTCCATGATACTAACTCCGCCGCAGGATTTTATGTTTTCGAACAGGCTATTGCAGGATTTTACATCCGCTATTACCTGGGCTCCGGGATTTTTTTTGAGAAAATCCTGGGCAATTACGGATAATAATTGATCGCTATAGAGCATTTCTCCGGCGTTATTTACGACGCAGAGTCGATCTCCGTCACTGTCGAAGGCAAAGCCAACGTCAAAGTTGTTGTAGGACACGAATTTCGCTAGATATTCGATGCTTTTGGGGGTGGTTGGATCCGGTGGTCTGTTGGGAAAGTTTCCGTCCATTTCTTCAAACAAAAGGTGGTGCTGACCGGGAATCATGGACGTGATGGCTTTTATGGCATTGCTGGTGGCTCCGTTGCCTATGTCCCAGGCAATTTTTAGATCGCTTGAAAATTGAAAATCGAAAATTATATCTTTTACATAGCTGGAAAAAATGTTATTCATCACCACTTCTCGACCATTACCATCGACAAATTTGCGTCCCATGATCATTTCTCCCAACATTTTTATGTCTTTTCCGTAAAATGGATCGAGACCCAACATGAATTTAAAGCCATTGTAGTCCGGTGGATTATGGGATCCGGTTACCATGATGCAGGCGTCAAATTTCATCTTGTGCTCTGCGTAGTACACCAGCGGAGTGTGACACACCCCCAGCGATATGACCTCCATGCCAGATTTGATAAGTCCGCGGGTGAGCTGCCGAAAAAGCTCGCTGGAGGAATTTCTGCAGTCGTGTCCAATGCAGACTTTTTTCAATTTTCTTTCCGCTAGAAAGGTACCGAAGGCGCGGCCAACGTAGTAGGCGTCGTCCGCGAATAAATTCCGATTGAATATGCCGCGGATATCGTATTCGCGTAGAATATCCTTCGCCAAAACGCGAAAATTCTCGTGCGGCTCTTCGTCCATGAAGAAAAAATCCCGGATGATTTCCAATAATTTCATTGTAGGCCTAAAATTTTAATGTTATGATATATATATGATATACATTCATGTAAGCATAAAAAAGTTTATAAATACAAAAAAAAATCGTTATTCCTATAATTTTCAAAACTTATTTACTATTATGTGTTCTAATTACCCATAAGAGCATAAAATTTTGGAGTCCCCATGAACGGAGTTTTTTCGAAACCTGCGCTTTTGCGATCTTTCATATACTGGATCCGCTGCGGGGTTTCTCATGCACACCTACACTCCAATACTGCCCGAGGCCCTCTTGTCAAAACTCTCGCCGCTCTGGGACTTCGAAAGAATAAATTACGTTTTTATGGCAGTTTAGCGCTAGCTTCAGTGCTTTTAATAGCTAATGGCACTTATGCCGCCGAGGATAATTCTCCCACTTCCGAGGATACCCCTTCTACTGCCAAGAATAAACCTTCTATTGCTAAGGATAAACCTTCCGTTCCCGCTAATCAATCCAAAAGTAATTTGACTCCGGACCTACTGCAAAATCTTCCGTTTTCCGAGAGCGCCGGAAAGGTTGCCAACGATGACGTCGCCGGCATACGTGTGGTGGGGGATAAATTCGTACTACTGGGCTATGGCAAAAATTGCTCGATGGAGCCCTTTGCGCTAGACGAAAGTTTTTCGGATCTGAATTTTTTTAAAAGATTTCCTAAATTGCTGAGTGCCGAATTTACAGGAATCGAATTGACCAAAGATCGCCTCGAAAATATACAAAAATTCCTCCAGAAAGATATCCAAAACCTCGTAATCGACGGTTGCGATATCAAACCAGAATACGTTGAGCTGCTGGCAGATATCGTAAAAAAAAGAACGACTTTGAAAAACGTAACATTTCGACTCATAGACATTCTTCCCGAAAGCATCAACGTTCTTTTGGGGGCGTTATCTGATTTGTCAGAGTTAAAAACCATATGCCTTGCCTTCGATGAAATAGATAAGGAATCCTGCGAGGGAATCACTCATCTAATAAAAAGCTCGGCCGAGACTCTGAGAAATCTTTCGTTGGCCTGGAGTAAAATATTGTCCAAAGAAGAAGAGGGAGAATATCATAACTTCTCCGAAGCCATTGGTGAGCTGAAAAATCTAAAGCTGTTCGAGCTCTGCATGCTCCAGATAAACGAAAAAGAAACGGTGGATCTTTTCGCCGGAATCCGTCATTTGACGTCACTGATACGCTTCAAGCTTTTTCTCGGAAATATTAGCATCCAGAACGAAGTAAAACTTTTCGAAAATGCAGAATCTCTCGGAGACGCTCTTAAGGATATGGCGCAGCTGATGAGCCTCGATCTGTCCGGTATGAAATTGCCCAAAGATGTAATGCAGGTGTTGGCTCAAAATGTCGGATATTTGAAAAAATTGAAATATCTGGATATTTCCAACAATAGCATAGATAAAGAAACTGCCGAAATACTGGCCGATTCCTTTAAAGAAAATGAAGAACTGAGAACGCTTATCATAAATAGCTGCGGCCTAACAGCGCAAACATTTTCCAGCTTGGTAAAAAATCTCAACAATGCAAAAATATCAATATTATACGCCAGAGATAATCTCATCAAAGAAGGCATCAAGGGGCTTCCGGTAAAAAATATGATCGATCTGCAGCTAATCGATTTTTCTAAAAATGAACTGGATTTTGCGACGGTAATGGAATTTATAAAACTTACGGCAGAGCATCCTCGGCTGCAGGCGGTGAATCTTGGCGAAAACAGCGCCATCGATGATATGGATCCTGTGGACAAAAAAATAAAACGAAATGATTTGGAAAATTGGAAAAGAGAAAATAAAAGCTATACGGCATTTTTGGGACTCTAAAAACTTTTGAAACCCGTGTCTTGGGGCCGCCAACCCAATAAAAAAGAGACTGTTGCCTAATGAGATTTTTCTTGCAAAACTAGGTTGTACAAATAGCTTTTGCTCCAATCTTTTCCGGATTTCTGCGCAATTTCCGCTTTCAGCAGAGATTGTACGATATTATGACGAGAAAAATTAATGCTCTCCTGTTTCCGATCGTAGATTTTTTCTTTGATGGCTACGTTTAACAGATATCTAACCAACGGAATGAAGTCCAGTTGCTGGAAAAAAGTCGTTTTGTAGGTGACGTATTCTTTTAGGAGATCATGGTCATTAGTGTCCACAAGTATGCTGATTTTTTTGAACAGAGAACGGAGATCCTCGTCGGAATTATTCATTATTTTTACGATTTCCACCGTTACCGCCGTCGGAGCCGCGGGTATCAGCAGGCGACACAGAGAATGCAGCGTAATGTCGCTTCGGAAGGAAGCCACCGCCGGAAATTTACTTTTCTGAAAAAAATCTGTTATTTTTTTCGATTTACCATAGTCACCGCTCTCCAGTATAAAAATATTTCTCTCCTGCTCAAGGAACGGAGATAATTTTTCCTGATGACTGTCTTCAATGCCTCGAACACAGAAAAAAGAGACTCTACTGCCAAATAAATCGCATTGTCGGCCTATATTTTTCAGGCATTCGGAAACGGGGCCGGCAAAAATATCTATATTTTCCGCCGGACAACCGTAGCGAGCCATAAATTTTTCCCTGACAAAATCACAGAATACTCCAAAAGACTTTTTATAGTTGCCGTAGAGGTAGAAAACGCTTCTATCGCTGATGTGTGCATCGCTTATATTTCTAAATTCAAGCTTCATTTTCCAGTACCATTTTTAGGTTTTCCAGGATTTTATTGGCCAATTCCTTCAGAAGGGTCTCGTTGTTGCGTCCGTAGATGGATAGCGAGATCTCTCCCTGCGAATGCGAGATATTGTAGCCGACGGATACGCTAATCTTCCGATCCAGTAGATTTTTTCGATTTTCATTCGACAGCAGCACATGGGCCACGTAAGAAAATTTCACTCTTTTGGCATTTCCATCGGTGGAAAACGCATATTGCTTCTCCGAAGAGGATAAATCAATTTTCAATCGCAAATGCCTGTGCGCCAATTTTGGAGAGATGCTTATGTCCCGCAGTGTATCCACCAGATACATCCTGAGTTTTTGACCTTCGCGCTCCGCAATGATGTCGATATCAATGCCGGCAGTGCCACCGGTGGTCTCATGAGACGTCTGATACAGAGGACGAACGGAACATCCCACCAAAAAAAGAAAGAGCAAAACTCTAGACAACAAAATTAATTATTTTTCCCTTCACAAATATTTGTTTTTTTATTTTGGTCGTGCCGATAATATTTTTCACGTTATCGATCGCCAGGGCTTTTTGAAAAACTACATGGTCAGGATCATTAACGGCCACTTCTACACTCCCTCGCAATTTCCCATTGACCTGTATCGGAAGCGTTATGGTCGATTTGGCCAAATATTTCTCGTCGTAGGACGGCCAATCATGGTCGGATACCAAATTTTCGAATCCCAACATGCTCCAGGCTTCTTCGCAGATGTGCGGCACCATCGGCGACAATAATTTTATGAGATCGCGTATGATCACCGAAAACACAGGCTTATTTTCTTGGATGTCGTTGAGGCAGGAATAGAGAGAGTTCACACAATCGCGTATGTGGGCAACTGCTCTGTTCATGCCGCGTTCATCGAGGGCATTAGTTATATTTTTGATGGTACGGTGAAACGCTTTATATACTTCCCGAACATTGTCTTTCAGTCCATCAATATTTAGATCGTGGCCGCATTCGGACGCGCAAACTCCCTGGGATTGGCTAAATACAAACAACCGCCACAGGCGATTGATAAATCTCCAACAGCCTTCCAATCCTTCGTCAGACCATGGAAAATCCTTTTCCGGAGGAGTGTCCGAGACCACAAAAAGCCGCAGAGCATCCGTTCCGTAATTTTTTATGATGATATCCGGATCCACCACGTTTTTCTTGGACTTGCTCATTTTTTCTACCCGACCGACAATAACTTTTTCTCCGGTAGTCGTTTCCTCCATAATTCCCTCCAGATTTCGGGTTACTTCATCTGGAGATAGCCATTCGCCGTTTTCTTTTTGGTAGGTAACGCTGCAGACCATTCCCTGGGTAAATAAATTTTTGAACGGCTCGCGAATTTTTATAAATCCGCAATCGGCCAGTGCTTTGGTAAAAAATCTAGCGTAGAGCAGATGAAGTATGGCGTGCTCGACGCCTCCGATGTATTGATCCACCGGCATCCACTGTTGAATATCATCGGGAGACAGCAGGTTTGGATTTTCGTGATCGTTTACGCAAAAACGAAGGAAATACCAGGACGAATCCACAAAAGTATCCAGTGTATCGGTTTCTCTCACGGCGTCGCAGCCGCACTGCGGACACTTCACCTGTTTCCAGGTGGCATGAAGATCCAGCGGATTGCCCGGATTGTCAAAGGCGACATCGTCCGGCAGCAGCACCGGAAGATCTTCGTCCTTCAGCGGGACAAGGCCGCATTTCTCACAGTGAATCATCGGAATGGGACATCCCCAATATCTTTGGCGTGAGACGCCCCAATCCCGAAGTTTGTAAAATTTTTTCCGCTCCCCGACTCCAATTTCGCAAAGCTTATCGATGATGGCCTTGCGCGCTTCCGGTATGCTTAGGCCGTTAAGGAAATCTGAATTTACCATTGTACCGCCGCTGCCCACGTACGGCAAACGTTTGTCCGGAGCATCTTCGTCCGGGCGAATTACTTCTAGAATCGGAAGACCATACTTGACCGCAAATTCATAATCACGTTCATCGTGCGCTGGTGTGGCAAAAATGGCGCCGGTGCCATAGCTCATAAGTACGAAATTGGCGATGAACACCGGTAATTTTTTCTTCAAAAACGGATGATCCACAAAAATACCGGTATCTAGACCAAATTTTTCCTGTTTTTCCAAAAATTCCGCCGAAACGGATCCTTTTTTATAGTCGTCGATGAATTTTCTTATTTTTTCGTCGGAGTGGGATAACTCCTGTACAATGGCGTGGTCCGGAGATACTGCCAGAAATGTTGCTCCAAAAATAGTCTCGGGGCGCGTGGTGAATACGGTTATGCTTGCCTCGCCATTGATCTTGAATTTTATGGAGCAGCCTTCGGATTTTCCTATCCAATTTTCCTGCATGATTCTGACTTTTTCCGGCCAGTCGTCAAGATTATGGAGCTCGGACAGCAGCTCCTCCGCATACGCGGTAATTTTAATGAACCACTGAGCTAGCATTCTTCGCTCAACGATGGCTCCGGAACGCCAGCCTCGACCGTCCACCACCTGCTCATTGGCCAGAACACAATTGTCGACGGGATCCCAGTTTACGGCAGATTTCTTCCTGTATATGAGCCCTTCGCGGTACATCGCAAGAAATAATTTCTGCTGAAATTCGTAGTATCGAGGATCGCAGGTGGCAAAATCCCTTGTCCAGTCATAGGAAAATCCCAGAGATTTTATCTGCTTCCGCATAATTCCAATGTTTTTATAGGTCCATTCCTTCGGATGACTCTTGTTTTTGAGAGCTGCATTTTCTGCCGGCAATCCAAACGCATCCCATCCTACCGGATGCAGCACCGAATAGCCACAAGCCCTCTTGAAGCGAGCAATAATGTCGCCAATGGTATAATTGCGCACGTGCCCAATGTGAACCTTGCCGGACGGATACATGAACATTTCTAACACATAGCATTTCGGCTTTCGCAAATCAAAAGTAGACTTAAAGGACTGATTTTTATACCAAAATTCCTGCCATTTTGGCTCTACAATGGAAAAATTGTAGGGAGAAATTTCCGAAATATCCAATAACATGTTAACCTCTAGCTAGCCGTCAAAAAAATGCTACTCCATTCTACATCGTTTACAAAACTAACGCTAGTGCATCGGAGATGTGTAATGTTAGAAATATTTGATTCGAAAATTGAAGAGAGTGTTGCCTATCCAATCATTTTCGCATAATCAGGCGATTATTTGATCCGTAGGTCGGGAGTTCGCTCCTTCCTTTCGGCACCACTTCAAATTTTAGAGAAAAATGAAATTGCGGACTATCCGGACATTTTCGTCTTGCTTTTCTTTAGGGCAATTACCAGCAGCACGATGGTTCCGGTGAAAAATTTTAAATCCGATGGAGCCAGTCCCAGCGACAGCGCAACTCCCTGTACCTGCTGATACACAAGCGCACCAAGCAGCGGTGCCAGCAGCTGTCGATTCAATGTGGAGTTGCTGATTATGGCTTCGCCGATCATCAGGCTGGCAAGTCCGTGGATCAAAATTCCAACGCCGATACCAACGTCCATGTAGCTCTGCAGCTGAACCATGAGGCTTCCGGCAAGTCCGAACAATGCTCCGGCGAGGAATAGTCCGAAAATCGTATATTTTTCGATGCTGATGCATTGGAGTTGGGCGAGATTGGGATTTAATCCGACAACGCGGAATCTTAATCCGAAGTCGGTGCGCAGAAACACAGCGAAAGGTATCATGCAGCAGGCCAGAAGCGTCACAATCAGCAGCATATTGTTGATGATGTTTGCGCCGAATAATCCATCATAGTCGAACAGAGCGATGTTCGGCTTGCCCATGATGCGTAGATTTACGCTGTAGGCCATGGCGCTGAGGATAACTCCTCCCAGCATCGAATTGACGCGGAATTTCAGGTGAATAAGTGCCGTGCAGACCCCCATGGCGCCGGCACAGATCATGCCGTAGAAAATTGCAAGAGCCGGATGGACTCCGCCGGACATGCAGATGGCGCAGATGGCGCCACCCAGCGGGTAGGCTCCGTCGGCGGTCAGGTCGGCAAAGTCCAGAAATCGAAACGGAATCATGATGCCATAGGCTATAATGGCCAATATCAAGCTCTGTTGCAGGCCGTTCATGATGAGGTCAGTGGACATTTTTGCCTCCGTATAATAGATTTTGGTCTTCAAATTTATGGAACATTTCCAGTAGAGATTGTATCTTCAGTTGAGATTTTTTGCTTCCCTTTAGGTCGAAAACTATTCGTCCATTGTGCATCATAATCAAGCGATCGCCATATTTTACCGCTTCTTCCATGTTGTGGGTAATCATGAGAGTCGTGAGTCCCAGTTCACGGATGGATCTTGCCGTATATTCCATCAGCATTTTCTGCATTTTAGGATCCAGAGCCGACGTATGTTCGTCCAGCAGCAAAATTTTGCGACCTGAATTCAACGCCATCAGGGTTGCTATGGTTTGTCGCTGGCCACCGGACAGGACGCTCAGCGGCTGGTCAATGAATTTCTCCAGGCCGATGTTCAGGGATCTGATTTTATCTACGATTTCATTTTTGTGGCGTTTATAAAAGGAAAATCGCGGTGTTTTCATGCGGCTCAGGGCGATATTCTCCAGCATGGTCATGGAGGGAATCGTTCCTTTGTTTACATCCTGTACCACCTGCGTCACATCGCCGTTTTTCTTGATTTTGCCGGAGTCTGCCAAATGTTCTCCGCTGATAATTTTCATCAGGGTCGATTTTCCAGACCCGTTGGCTCCGATTACTGTGCAAAACTCTCCTTCTGCCACCGATAGATTTATCTCCTTCAGAACCGGCTCGAAGATTCCGCTAAATGATTTGGATACGTTATTCAATTGCAGCATATCAACTTACTCCACGACGGTTACGTTCTTCGGAATCTTGATTCCGAACTTTTGGACCAATTTTTTGTTCACAAAGCATCTGTGATTCTCGGTTTTGGGATAAACCGCAACTAATGTTTTTATGTTGGCTCCCCTTGAGCAATTTCGCCACTAATTTTCCGGCGTTTCTGGCAACGGATTCGGTGTTTACGCCGTAACTTGCTAGTGCGAGACCGTCTTGTACGGATAAACCAAAATTTGGTGCCGTCTCCTCCATCATTGTTCTTGCAAGAAAAATCTCACTAGGCAACAGTCTCGGTTCGACTGCCTTCATATGGGGAAAAAGAGCAAATACAGATGTAATCCCTATGGCAGCTAATATCTGCAAAAATTTCTTCATAATAAATCTCCGTATTCATTAGATCTTTTGCAAAAGTTATAAACAGTAATTCAAAACGCGGCAATTCGACCGAACCGACTCACCTTATGAAATACAATAAAAAATAATTGATAAGAAAAATTATAACTGGCCCGAAAGCCAACGAAAGTGAGGAAAATACGCAGACGCAAAATGAGAATTTTGAGCAAAAACAAGAGCCCGGACGCTCTTTACATCCCCTTCAAGGTTTTCTCTAAGAATTCCAGGCATCTCTCGCGTTTCTCCAATCTTCTAGACGTCATCGACTAAAGCATATACCATATAGTATAGCAGAATATTGCCGATCGTCAAGTTTTTTCTGAAATTATCTTACCACCCTACGAATCATTTGGTTATAATTTGCATGGTCCCATATTGAAGAGGTTTGGATTTATTATATACCACTCGTAAATAAGAAATAGGAATCTGGGCAAAAAAGCGCACTGCTTGGGGGAGTTCTGTTAATTTTTTCGGGAATTCATATTTTGACCAAATTGTTTTTTAGTGATGTATAAAAACTTGTATCCATATCATAAAAATCCATTAAATGGACAATGAAAGGAAGATCAGATTCATCAAATTCTTTTTGGATTTTTTCAGCTATATCTAGTGAAATTTTTATGTCGCCTTTTACCAGAATATCAAGATCGGAATTGGGAGAAAAATTACCATTTACCCTGGATCCATACATAAAAAAATCATAATCTTTCCAATATAACTGAAGAATATTTTTTATTATTTTTAATTGTTTTTCTGAAATACCTCTAGTCGTCATTTGAGTCTAATTTCCCCTGTAATTCTCTCAATAAAAATGCTGTATCTTCGATGTATTGAGGAATAAGATTTAACAGTTCTCTAGATTTAGATAAATTATATTCATGAGTTGTATTGTTTCTGCTTTGATAATAGTTTTTCCATTGTAGCCATGAAGAGATGAATCCATACCCTTCCATTAGCCTAAATATGTTATTCACAGTGAGATCTTTTTCGTCTACAAAATATATTTCTTTTAGAAATTTTTTCATAGTTTTTATGGAAGTTTCGATAGTATACTCGAATCGTTTTACGCATGAATCTGCCAGCATATCGGATAGTGATTTATCACAATTTGAGATGTATATTTTATATCCTTCTTCCAGAGTTTGAAATGCTAATTTTAGGTTATTAATCTTCATTTTTCATCTCATCGACGATGTCTTCTATTTTTTCAAAAAATGCAGCAATATTGATTTTTGTGGCACGTTTTTTGATAAGAATCGCCGCCACTTGTTTTGCTACAGATTGAGTAATTTCATCTTCTAGAGCTTTTTTTTGTTTTGCTAGATTTGTAATTTTATCATTGATAGTATCGAGTTTTTTTAATTGCTTCATGACTCATCCCCTAATTTAAACTTGCAACAGAAAAAATGTATCCTTAATCATTGAAATATGCAAGTATTTTACATGTCCAACCATAGCAGTAACGGCAAAAAAAAGAAGAATCCTCAAGAAGAGACTGTTGCCTAATGGCTTTTTCTCGCCATCGACTTCGTCAAATCCGTTGCTCAGATCCTCATGGATTTAAATACATGAGCTTTCTTGTATTGAAAATCTATGTTCTTTCATATTTGCAGACGGAATATCGTTCATTATTTTCTAGAACGGTTGGGGAAAATTCAGCTAAAAGCGCGGCATTGAAGAATTTATCTGCGTTGTAGTCGTGGTGGACCTGGGTTATGAGAGCCATATCCACCAGACGATTGTCGAGAAAATAATTGTAGGTTTCAGCTCCTCCAATGACCCAAAAATTTTTATGCGTGGCCAAAAGCTCTTCTCCGGAAGAAAATACCTGAACGTCTTTGCTCTGCCAATTATTTTTATGCCCGCTGCGGGATAAAACACAATTTATTCGCTGGGGCAGGGGAGCATTCGGAATGGAAAAAAATGTTTTTCTTCCCATGACAACTACATTGTTTATGGTATTTTCTCGGAAAAACCGAAGATCCTCCGGAAAGCGCCACGGAATTTCGTTATTTTTGGCTATGCCGAAACAGTTGTCAACCAGAGCGATTAGTTTTATCATTAGGCATTTATTTCCTCGAGAAATTCTTTTCGAAGTTCGGGATTTTCTTTTATTTTTCCCAAGAAATATCTAGTAACGCAATGGGTTCCGGCTTTTTTTACACCGCGGTGGGTGAGGCAAAAATGTTCTGCGCGTACGTGGACGGCAACTCCTTTGGGTTCAATAATGCTATTGATGGCCTGAGCCACTTCCATTGTGAATCGTTCCTGAAGCTGCATACGATGCGCGTAGCAATCAACTATGCGGGCCAATTTACTCAATCCGATGATCCTACCGCAGGGGAGATATCCGACGCTTACTTCTCCGATCATGGGCATGAGGTGGTGTTCGCAATTAGATTCAAATGGAATATTTTTAAGTATTACCATTTCATCCATTTCGGAATTATAGAGCACATTAGCTCTGGTCTTAGGATCATGTTTATATCCGGAATACAATTCCTCGAACGCATCCGAAACCCGCGCCGGAGTCCGCTGCAAATCGTGGGCATCGGGATCTATCGTTCTTATTATGGCTTCTATGTGTTTTTCTATATTCATGTTAATCAAAATTAATAGGTACTCTATTTTAGCATTATTATTTTTAAAGAAAATATGATCAATGGCGCTGGATTACTTTTTTTTCATTCAATTAATATAGTAAACTAAAAATTCTAGTGGGGTTATCGCTTAAGTGTCTTTTCTGCACTTAATCTTGTTATTAAAAAATAGAGAGAGGTGAGTTATGATTGATTTTGAAGCGCATATTGGGTATCAAAGAACGGCATTGGCTCCAATTTTGAGTCCGGAAGCTCTTGATTGTCATTATAAAAATCATCATTGCGTTTATGCAAAAAAGCTCAATGCGCTGGTGCAAAATACGCAATACATCGGAAAAACTCTTGAAGAAATAATTGCCCAATCGCGAGATTTGGATGAGGAAATATTTAACAATGCGGCGCAACTATTTAATCATGATTTCTATTGGAATTGCCTGAAATTAAATAGTGATGGTCCAACGGGTACGCTAAAGCGTCTGATTGAGGAACAATTTCGCTCATTTGACATATTTCTGGATCAATACGAGTCTTTGGCAAACGGTATTTTTGGCAGTGGCTGGAGTTGGATTGTGTGTGAAAATGGAAGATTGGATTTTCTTAATAAATCCAACGCAGGAACTCCTATTGGCACGGGGCAGAGGCCGATATGCGTCATTGATGTCTGGGAGCACGCTTATTATGTTGATTATCGAAACGATAAAGCAGCCTACGTCCGTAAAATAATTCGCAAATGCATAAACTGGGAGTTTTGCAGTCAACAGCTAGATTAGGGGCATTTATTCCTCAGGAATTTCCGGCGATGGCGCTGGAGCCTCTGGGGATTCCGGGACCGGTTCTGATTTTTCAGGAATTTCCGGCGATGGCGCTGGAGCTTCTGGGGATTCCGGGGCTGGTTCTGGTTTTTCAGGAGTTTCCGGCGATGGCGCTGGAGTTTCTGGGGATTCCGGGATCAGTTCTGATTTTTCAGGAGTTTCCGGCGATGGCGCTGGAGCTTCTGGAGCTTCTGGGGATTCCGGGATCGGTTCTGATTTTTCAGGAGTTTCCGGCGCTGGAGCTTCTGGAGATTCCGGGGCTGGTTCTGATTTTTCAGGAGTTTCCGGCGATGGCGCTGGAGCTTCTGGGGATTCCGGAGATTCCGGGACCGGTTCTGGTTTAGGGATCTCTAGCGATTGCTCGGAAATTTCCGCTTCGGGGTGCGTTTTATTTTGGTTCTCCGCCGGATCCAGAGAAAATTCCTCTAGGCATCTTCCGCTGGTGTCTTGGGGGGAATTGATGATATAGCCGTACTCCTGGAGTAGTTTTTTGCTATTTTTAGCTAGGTTCACGTCGGTGTATAACTTCCAGGAAAGAGAGAATTTTTTATCGCTTATTTTTTGGTATTTGATATCGCCACTGGAGATGTTTTCTTTTATTTGGTTATCTGTTTTTGATATCGCCGCCAATATGTCGGGGATATCTGTTGGAATAGCGGCTTTAGCTTGGATATTTTGGACGATTTTCAGCACAGTATTTCGGATGTTTTTATCTTTTTGGAGCGTTTTGATCACGTTTAGGGGCGCATATTTGTGAACGACTCCGAGAATTCCACCGACGGATAAGTTTACCGCCATAAAAATAATCAAATAGTAGGAGACAAATCGTCCAGCTTTTAGTAATTTTCTTTCCATCAGAAGGTATGAGGTTATGGAAAGCATTCCGATCAAGCCGAAGCTTGAGTTAAGAATTTGCAATTTATCGGCTTCGGAAAAATATAGGTAAATTGCGTAAATAACCGCAGCCAAAACACCAGCGATACTAGTCAGCAGTGATATGTTGTACAACACTGATTCTTCTAGGATATCGGCGTATAATGCTTTTTTTTTCCGGAGAAAAGTTGCGATCAAAAAAGCGATTCCCGTTACGACGGATATTACTGTGTAGAGTATGTAATCTGTTACCGGATAATTGCAATGGAGGCCGATTTCATCACAGACGATTAGGCGCAGCAGCAGCAGCGAAGATCCTGTAAATGCCAGAAAAATAACAAAATGTATGTTATAAATTAGATTTAAAAATTTTTTTATCATAGGGATAAATATCTCCTTCAAACTCTGTTTTTGCAAAAAAATGATATCATTGCCCGGAGCAACTTTTCTTGCAAGAACGAGAAAAAACGGATCCCGATGGCGTCGCCCAATACCCGGGAGCACTTGCTGTACATGAGGATCTGAACAACAGTCTCGACAAAGTCGATTGCAAAAATCTCATTAGGCAATGGTTTCTCCTATAGAATATGCCATAAAGGTTAAAAAAGTTTTTAGAGCGCATAAAATTTCAGAATTTTTTTAGTTTCTTTTTCGGGAACGCGAATTATTTGTCCCGGCAACAGGGGATCCAGACGAAACGGACCGTAGGCGACGCGGATCAGACGATTCACGGTGCAGCCGCAGTGTTCCATTAGCCTACGGACTTCGCGATTTTTTCCTTCGGAGAGGGTTAGGGTGATCCATCTATTGGCGGCCTGAGCATTGACGTTGGGATTTGTCACAATTTCCACCGGTCCGTATTTTATACCGTCGATGGTTATGCCATTTTTTAATTTTTTCAGGGAGTCGTCGGTTAATTTTCCGAGGATTCTGGCGCGGTAGGTTCTTTTTAGTCCCGTTGACGGCAGTTCCATTTTTCTAGCGACGTTGCCGTTGTTGGTAAACAGCAGCAGGCCTTCGGAATTGTAATCCAGACGTCCCACATGAATGATGCGTTCGTTTTTTTCCGGAAAAAAATCGAATACGGTTTTTCGATTTTGGGGATCTTTTTTGGTGGTGATGACACCTCGGGGTTTATAAAATTTCCAGATTATTATTTTGTCGGACCTGGGCTGAATTAATTCGCCATCGACGCGTATTTCATGGGAGTCATCGACGAAAAACACCGGCGTGTTGACGATATTTCCATCGACGGACACTCGGCCGCTTTCGATTAATCTTTCCGATTCTCGGCGAGAGGCGATACCGCTTTCGGCGATTCTCTTTGCCAATCTTATTTTGTTTTCAGAGGATATTCGCATGAGCATCGGCCGGATTCGTAGTTTCTGAAAGTATTATTTTTTTTCGTCTCATATTTTTTAGCCAACCTTTTTTTATTTTTTAGAGATTCTGGATTCGACTGCACATTCCAGGAGAGGGAGAATTTTTTGTCGTTTATTCGGGTATATTTGATATCGCCTTCGCTGATATTGGTCTGGTCTACGCTACTCATTTTTTGAATTATGGTGTCGATATTTTCCGGAATGGTTTTGGAGCTGTTCAGGATTTCTCGGGAGAGCGTTCGTACCGTCTGGGCTATTTTTTCATCTTTTTGTATTTTCCTAACCAATCCGATGGGAGTATATACGCAGCATGCGGCTATGGAGCAGATTATGCTCGAAACAACTAGGGCGATCACCATCGAGTAGTAGGGGCTAAAACGTCCTTCTTTCAGCAATTTTCTCTCCATAACGAGATAAAAAATCGAGGTCAGTTCCACGAACAGAAGAATAGTTAGGTTGGCGAGGGTTTGGCTGTCGTTTTTGGAGCAGAGATACTGGGCAACCATAAAGGTTGTCGTAGTTATCATGGTCATGACGGCCACAAACATTGTGCAGTTATAGAGGGCAGATTCCTCTCTTATGTCGGCGTAGAGGGCTTTTTCTTTGCGAAAAAAAGTTGCGATCAGAAAAGCGATTCCCATCACGGTTATGGAAGAAGTTAGGGACAAATATTCCGTAATTGAGATTACTTCTTGAGAATTAAGCCAATCTTCTGATATTGCAAACAACAAAAAAGCAAGCGTTGTCATAAACACAAAGCCTATGACGTAATGTATATCGTAAATTAATCTACCGAAAAATCTCATAATAATCTCCATAAAACGATAGTCACCGAAACTTTTGTGAGTATAATACAGATAATATTATGTGTAGTGGAGTATCTATGGAATATCAAGAGATAAAAGAAATTTTTCAAAGCCATGTGTTCGATCAGGAAAAAATGTGCGAGAGGTTGCCGGCCAACATCTGGAAAAAATTCCGGAATGCAATGAACGGTCGAGAAAAGCTAGAAGAGCACGTAGCGGATGTGATAGCGTCTGCCATGAAGGAGTGGGCCATATCCAAGGGAGCTACCCACTGGACCCATTGGTTTCATCCACTAACCGGCATGACTGCCGAAAAGCATAATGCTTTTTTGAAGGTTGGGGAATGTGGTCGGCCCTTTCATGCGTTTCGGGGGAGGGATCTGCTCCAGAGCGAGCCGGACGCCTCATCTTTTCCATCCGGCGGCATGAGATCGACGTTCCAGGCGAGGGGCTACAGTGCCTGGGACATTTGCAGTCCTGCATTTATCATTCCCACCCGGAAGGGAGGGACGCTCTGCATTCCGTCGATATTTTTGTCCTTTGACGGTACTCCACTGGACGTAAAAACGGCTCTGTTGAAATCTTTGCGCATTATTGATGAAAAGACCTTGAGACTTTTACATCTTTTGGGACACAAGCATATTACTTCGACCTATGTCACCGTTGGGGCAGAGCAGGAATTTTTTCTGTTGGACAAAAAAGCCGTTGCCACAAGGCCGGATCTTATATTTTGCAACAGAACCATAATTGGCACACCGTTTCCGAAGGATCAGACGCTGGATGCCCATTATTTTTCTAGTATACCGCCGAGAATCATCTCTTTTATGGAGGACGTGGAGCGGGATCTGGCTCGTGTCGGAGTCATTGTGGAGGCTAGGCATAATGAAGTTGCTCCGGGACAATATGAGTTTTGTCCAAAATTTGTGGAAGCGAATCTGGCCTGCGATCAAAACCAGATCATAATGGAAACCATGAAAAAAGTAGCTGCCAAGCATGATTTGGTACTGCTGTTGCACGAAAAACCATTTGATCGCCTGAACGGCAGTGGAAAACACATCAACATCTCCATGTGCGACAACGAGGGAAATAATTTGCTGCAGCCGTCCAATAATTTCGAAAAAGATCAGGTGCTGATATGTTTGATTGCGGCACTGACCTACGGCGTAGCGGAGTATCACGATTTGCTCAATGCCATAGTAACAACTCCGGGAAATACGCTGCGGTTGGGAGGTCATGAGGCGCCACCGAGCATAATTAGCGTCTATCTGGGAAAAACACTGGACACGCTGTTTAGGTCCATCGCAGAGGGCAAGGAGGAAAATATACCCGCCGAAACTTATATGGAGTCAAATCTAAAAAATATTCCGACGCTTCTGGCCTACAGCTGCGAAAGAAATCGCACGTCGCCGCTGGCATTTACCGGAAATAAATTTGAATTTCGAGCTCCGGGAGCGTCCCAAGCGCTGGCACGACCAATTACAATTTTGGCGTCGGTTTGGGCCAGCGGCATCGAAAAACTAGCGGAAAGAATCGAGGAAAATATTTACGTCGGCATGGACCATCACAACGCCGTCATGAAGGCCATTCGTGAGACGGCGGCGGACGGAGAAAAAGTCCGCTTCGAGGGCGATTGCTACTCGAAAAGTTGGCATGAGGAAGCTAAAAAAAGAAAACTCAAGGTTCCCAAAAATATTTTGGAGTCCCTGGACTATTTCATCGAAGAAAAAAATGTCAAAATGCTATTTCACCTAAAAATATTTTCCCGAACAGAACTGGAAGCCTATAGAAATGTCGGCCTAAACAGACTCTGTAATACCATCGAAACAGAGCTGATTGTCTTGAAAAAGATGATGTTCGATGGCATACTCCCGGCCATATCAAAGCAGATTATTTTGGAAGGAAAGGCTCTCAAGTATCTTACAGATGCAGACCCAAAAGAAATATTCTTTTGGAAGGAAATCATCGCAACCCTCGGAAAAATGAAGGCCGACATCATTGGCAAAATTGCAGAATTGGACGAATGTAACAAAAAAGTCAAAGAAACTGAAGGCCTCCAAAGAAAAGCGCAGCTGCTGGTCAACGACGCGATCGTCCTAATGCAGGAAATAAGAAAATTGAGCGACAGAGCCGAATACATGATGGACAAAGATAATCGCCCCTTCGCCAGCTATAGTGAATTGCTGGTCTTGTGATCGGATGTGGTACAATGCCTGAATTATTAGCAAAAAAAGCGCGCCACGGGGAACTGAGTGATCTGCTGAAGGATTATTCCCGTCAGTATTATCTGGGGGACGCTCCCGGCATAAGCGACGCCGTCTACGACGCGCTCTATAACGAATTGTTGGAAATCGAACGGGAATTTCCCCTACTAAAAACAAAAGATAGTCCCTCCCAAAAAGTGGGAGCGAAGGCGTCCAGAAAGTTTTCAAAAATAAAGCACCTAAGTCCAATGCTATCTCTGGAAAATGCATTTAATGAGGATGACATAGCAACGTTTCTGGAGCGCGTCAGAAATTTGTCCGGCCGCGACCAAATCGACCTGGTGCTGGAACCGAAATTGGACGGCTTATCGGCGTCTTTGCGCTATAAAAACGGTTTCCTGATGGCGGGAGCAACTCGCGGGGACGGAATGGTGGGCGAGGATGTAACCGCAAACATTCTTACCCTAGATTGCGTTCCCAAAAAAATAAGCGAATGGAGCAGCTTCCAAGACGTGGAGGTACGTGGCGAAGTCGTCATGAAAAAAGCAGATTTTCGCAGTTTAAATGAATCTCGTCTGGAAGCGGGAGAGAAATTATTCGCCAATCCTCGCAACGCCGCCGCCGGATCATTGCGGCAGCTGGATTCCGCCATAACAAAATCCCGAAAGCTGACATTCTTTGCCTATTCCCTGATTAGCGAAGATTATCCCCCCCAAACCCAAATGGAGGTGCTGAAAACTCTGGGGAAATGCGGTTTTACCATCTCGGATGAAATCGCATTTTGCCAAAATCAAACGGAGGCGTTTCGTTTTTATGCGGAAATGGAGCAACAACGGGCAGATCTGGAATATGACATCGATGGCATAGTATACAAGGTTAATGATCTACAATTGCAGCAAAAACTCGGAGCATCATCGAAATTTCCCCGCCACTCCATCGCCTATAAATTTCCGGCGGAAAAAGCCGAAACCACGGTTCTCAACATTGTGGTGCAGGTGGGACGTACCGGAAATATTACTCCGGTGGCGGAATTGATGCCGGTCACCGTCGGAGGAGTCGTGGTATCCAGAGCGACGCTCCATAACCGCGACGAAATCGAAAAAAAAGATATCCGCGTGGGAGATCGTGTTATACTGCAGCGGGCCGGCGACGTTATTCCCCAAATCCTCTCTGCTATTCCGGAAAAAAGGCCCGAAAACTCGGTGCCGTTCCTGTTCCCCAATCTATGCCCCTGCTGCGGTTCTGCTCTGGTAAGAGGCAACGACGAAGCGGCAACCAAATGCATAAATATCAACTGCGAAGCCCAAATGGTCGAGCGATTGATCCATTTTGTCTCCAAGCTGGCCTTCAACATAGACGGCCTCGGTGAACAAAATATAAAATTCTTCTTCGATTCCGGATTCATAAAAAGTCCAGTGGATATTTTCTATCTGGAAAATAAAAATTCCGAAATCCAATTGGAAAATTTTGAAGGGTGGGGAAGGCAATCGGTGCAAAATTTGTTCGACTCCATAAACAAAGCAAAAACAATAACCCTGGATAAATTTATCTATGCCTTGGGAATTCCGCAGGTGGGCCGATCCGTATCAAAATTGGTGGCCGGATTCTTCAAATCCTACGAAAGTTTTCTGGAATCTATGGAAAATAAAGACGTCACCGGCCTGCTGGCAGTAGACGGCATCGGCGAATCCATTTTGGGAGACATCCTAAAATTTTTCGAAAATAGCAGTAACTTGAACGTGCTAAAACAACTCGCCGGAAATGGAAAAAATGGCGCTGTAACCATATTGAATGTGGAATCGCCGGAAAATAATCTGCTGCAAAATAAAACCATCGTCTTCACCGGTACGTTTGAAACTTTGTCGCGGGAAGAAGCTAAAGAATTGGCGGAAAAATACGGCGCAAAGGCGGCCTCCTCGGTCTCTGCGAAAACTTCCCTCGTGGTTGCCGGAGAAAATGCCGGAAAAAAATTGGAACAGGCTCAAAAATTAGGGATAAAAATAATTTCAGAGCAGGATTTTTTGGAATTAATAAAAAAAACATAAAAAAATCGAAATTAACTTTTTATAAAAAACTTGTTGCTTAAATATGGGATTAAGTAATGTTGGTTTTTTGTGATATGAGTTTTCTTGCTGAAGTACTGAATTTTATCGATGGCAAAAAAAAATCCGCTTCTAAACGACGGGACGAAAATGTTACCGTTGATCTTCTGGCGGAACAGCCGAAAATTAAGCTGTTTCCCGTCAAAACGAATGGAAATACAGATTCTAGTGCCGTGACGCAGGGCCGTCGAACATTTTCCGTATTAAAAGATAGGAGTCGCGAAAAGAAAACTTTTCTCTCGGACGTATTTTTCCTGAAGACTAAGCGTACCACCGACACAACTACCGAAGCGCAAAACCGAAACATACTGGTGCCGCGGGAAAATCCGGCGGGCGGATCCGATGTCGTCGACGGCAAGAAAGATCCAGCCTCCAATGAGCTCAAAAACGTCAATGGTGATGGAGATCTCGATGGCCAGTATTCTTCAGTTGCTGAATCCGTGCTAGATATATCGCCGGGAGCACGTTTATCATTGAGGCATTATCTTGGGGAATCATTTTCTCTATTGGCGACGCGATTATTGGGCGGTCATGGTTGGAAAGTCATTAAGGGGATATCCTTTGTTGTTACCGGTCTTGTCATAGGATCGGCATGTTCAATTATCCTTTGTGTTATTCTGCTACAATTTGGATCACTGGAAAATACAGTGTTGTCGTCCATAATTGAGAAGCATTTCGAAGAGGTAATGCCGGATAGCGATTTATCGATAAAAGCGGCATCGCTGCAATGGAATAGCGAGCACAAAGCATTTGAAATGAATCTCAAAAAAGTTCGCATCGATGATTTTGTAATACCCAATATAGCGATTATTCCGGATTATTTTGAGTCATTCAGACGCCAAAGATTCGTGATCAAGTCTATTTCCCTAGTAAATACAAAAATGAGAATCAACGTTACAGATAATCTTAGCAGTATTTCTTTTGCCCTTGGTTCCTGTAAGAGAGGAAGCAAATCGACGGTATTCAAACCTGTGGCGGAACTTTGTGATCTAAGAGAAGTCCTGGCCAAGAACGTATTGGTGAGCTTCGTAAATGCAGATGTGGTGGTTATAGAAAATGGCGTGACCTATACACCGCAAAATTTGTACTGTGAATATTTGGTGGGCGAAAAAGCTCCGCGTTTGCTGTCGTTTTCCATTAGGTTGCCGAACATGCTCTATAGTTCGGAAATTAGCATAGAAAGGGAAGACAAAAGCGAAGGTAATGTGTGCGAAGTAAAAATCAATTCTCTCAATCCGCAGTCTGTGTATTGCGTGCTTCAGGGACGCGATACTCCCTTCAGTAAGCTGCTGCCTCTAATCGAAGGACACAATCTACCGTTGTCCGGAATCCTGAGGTTTCGCCATGACGGCAATAGATTGTTGGACTGTACATTTGATCTATCCGCTTCTGCCGGAATCGTTCGACTGCCGAAAAACGATTCGCTGACGCTTATTTTTGGAAAAAAAATAGACGGCGGAAGTGTCTCCGGCACAACAGCGGCGGATAAATTATTGCTGAATAACTTGAGTATATCCTACGCCGATTCCAGCATTGGCATGACCAACATAAGTATTCCCATGAATGATTTTAGGATATCCGGCGATCCTTCTGTAAATGGAATCCTCACTCTGACAAATATTAATGTACGCGAAATGTATTCAATACTTCCGGAAAATGTCTGCAAAAGTATAACGCAGTTGCTCAAGAATTGCTTGCCGGTGTTTAAAATGGAGTCATTTCAGATAGATTTGAATGGCCCTATTTGTCTAAGAGAAGATGTATCCGCTGAAAAACTAAAAATTGGAACGGGAATTTTTAAAATGAAAGATGCTAGAATTTCCCTCGGCGATGATCTTATCACTAATCTAGATGCCAGCGGTAGCATAACCGAGGAGGGGCTGGAAATGCAGCTCTCCGGCGCAAAATTGAGGAATTATCGCCTGAATGGTGGTACGCTTTTTATTTCCCATAAGGATAATTCGTGGAAAAGTGAAATGAATATCACTGTGGCAGAGGAAAAAGCCTCGGGAGAAAATAATGCCTCCCCAGACCAGGATGATGCCAATGCTGATGCCAATGCTGATGCTGATGCCAATGCCAATGCGCAAATGGAACAAAATCTTCTGGACAAGCCTAAAACCGCGCAGGTGGCTTTTAATATCGTCTGCAAATCCGATTGTATGAAAAAAGTTTTTGCCACCATGCCGCGATATCTAAATGGAAATGTTACGCTTACCATCAACAATTCGCACGATGGTCAGCAGGAGTTATTTGCACTAGCGGCAGATCTAAAAGATGCGTCCGTTGTTCTGCCGTTGTTTGGAGTCGTCAAGCAAATCGGTGAAGGTGGCTCGTTCAAAGCAAATATTACCCAAATTGCTGATAATTTGGAATTTTCAGATCTACAGTTCTCCACCGCCGGTACGCAAATTGCTGGAAAATTATGCGCCGATATGCACTGGGATCTAAAAAAATGTTCGTTCAATAGATTCGACATAAATGGATGCTCCGCAAAACTCAGTTTACAGCAAAAAGAGGCCAACCATTTCAGTTTGTCAATTTTGGGAGACAGCATGAACGCATGTAAATTTATGCCGATTATTGAGCTACTGGACAAAAATACATCGTTGTCCACCTATATAAATTTACGAGAGGTCGCTTTATCCCCCTATCGAAAGCTAAATAACGTAAAGGGAAATATCGAAATAAGCCATAACGCCATCGTCGGAGGAACCGCCATAGCGGTATACCGAGAAAACGCCACATTGGCATTAAACATAAAACCGGCAAGTAAATCCAGCGATTCTCTAATATCTTTATCGGCGTCTGACGCTGGGGAATTTCTAAAATACATCGGAGTTTTCGACTGTATAAGCGGAGGTACGCTGAATGTCGTATTTAAGCTGCCCAATGGGAAAATGGCCGAAGGTCCTTGGTCCGGCGGATTCGAAATCACAGATTTCGTTTTTGCCAATTGTGAGTCTCTAAATAAGCTGGTGGCGTTGTCATCGCCGATTGTGGTGCCAAAAGAAGGCCTATCGCTGGGTTGTAATTTTTTTGTGGGAAATGTAATTATATCTGAAAATATTTTAGCCCTCAAAGGGGGCCGAATGATGAGTCCATCAATGGCATTTACGCTGGATATTGATTATGATCGCAAAAGAGACGATTTCACCATTAATGGATTATCACTGTATCTGGCTTCACTGATCAGCAGTAGCAATCTAAACGGTGTATTTGCTTCAGAATATAAAGGAACCGGCTCCATATATTCTCCCTCCATATCGGTTAAGGCAATGAAATTCGTAACCTACGACGAGCTGAACGACATATTCGGAACTATGCTCCCGATGCCAACGCCATCGGCCAGAAATGTTCCGGAATACCGTGGGCAAGATAATGAGACTGCGCCATCGCGCCGCCATGGGAAAAGTGATCCTTTTGCCAGTAGGGCATTCGATTCGGATGACTCTGAAGTTGCCCAGACAGATAAAAAAAGCAGCGAAAAGAAAGTAGTAAAGTATAGGATAATCGATAAAAAAACCGGTGTAGTAATCAATCGGGGCGCTAAAAAAAGGAACTGGGAAAAATATCGGCGAAACTAGTCTCCTAGAGCATTCACAAGGACAATGTCAACGGGGCAGGGGAATTTTGTTCCAAACTAGTGCCTCTTTTATGAACTGACGCCTACCGGAAATCATCTCTTGTAAAACTAGTGTTTTTTTAGGATAATGGCGATGATTTTTTACAAGGAAGTACAACATGAGCACGTATAGAACTCACAATTGCGGAGAATTGAGGATTAACCATGTGGGAACTCGGGTGACTTTGTCAGGCTGGGTACACAAAAAGAGGGATCATGGTAACTTACTATTCATTGATCTTCGGGATCACCATGGCATAACCCAGTGCGTTGTGGATTCTGGTTTTGGAGCATTTGCAGAGGTGGAAAGAATTAAGCACGAATGCATAGTGACGGTGATCGGGACCGTCGTGGAAAGAGGAATCGCCACCATTAACAATGAAAATCCCACAGGTCAGATAGAAATTCGCCTAGAGGAATTCAAGGTTTTATCGTTTGTGGATAATCTTCCTTTGGCCATTAGCAGTGTTTCTGATACGTCCGAAGAGAATCGGTTAAAATATCGTTTTTTGGATCTACGTCGGGAAAAAATTCATAAAAATATCGTACTTCGCTGTAATATTATCGCCAGTATCCGGGAGAAAATGCGGAAAGCTGGTTTTTTGGAGATTAATACACCAATTTTGACCGCTAGTTCTCCGGAAGGGGCGCGGGATTTTTTGGTGCCCAGTCGTCTGCATCCCGGACAATTTTACGCGCTACCGCAGGCGCCGCAGCAATTTAAGCAGTTGCTCATGGTGGCGGGATTTGATAAATATTTCCAGATAGCTCCGTGCTTTCGAGACGAAGATAGCCGGGCCGACAGATCTCCGGGAGAATTTTATCAGTTGGATTTCGAAATGTCCTTCGTAACGCAGGAAGACGTATTCAATGCCATCGAACCGGTCATATATGAGATATTTAAGGAATATACATCCAAACCTGTTTCGCCCTATCCGTTTCGCCGTATTCCCTACGACTACGCTCTGGTGCGCTACGGCACAGACAAGCCGGATCTGAGAAATCCATTGCTGATAAGTGAAATGAGCGATATTTTCGAAGATTCTTCCTTTGGGGCCTTCGCGAACGCCGTAAAAAATGGAGCCGTCGTACGAGCCATCGGAGTCGTCGAAGCCGAAAAGCAGCCGCGCAGCTTCTTCGATAAGCTGAACGACTGGGCAAAGGACTACGAAATGCCCGGACTTGGCTACATCATTTTCAACGGCGAAGAGGTTAGGGGACCCATAGCTAAATTTCTCACAGAGGAGCAGATTTATGCGGTGAGGGAGCGCGCATTGGCGTCTCAACAGGTTACGGTCGAGCAGCTGGAGCAGTGGAAAGGTCGTGTGGGAATGGCCTTCAATGGAGCAGTTTTTTTCGTCTGCGATCAAAAAAAGAAAGCTGAAAAAGTCTCCGGACTGCTGCGGCAAAAATTGGGAAACGATCTGAATTTGTGCTCCGATACCTTCGAATTTTGCTGGATTGTAGATTTCCATATGTACGAGTTAAACGAAGATACCGGCACCATAGATTTCTGCCACAATCCTTTTTCCATGCCTCAGGGAGGAATGAAGGCGCTGCTCCAGGAGGATCCTCTGGAGATTAAGGCGTATCAGTATGACATAGTCTGCAATGGTGTGGAATTATCCAGCGGCGCCATTAGAAACCATGAGCCGGACATTATGCTGAAAGCTTTCGAAATTGCCGGTTATGATCCGGAAACGACCAAAGAGAAATTCAAGGGAATGTTCAATGCATTCCGGTTTGGCGCCCCTCCCCACGGCGGATGCGCTCCCGGCATCGATAGAATCGTAATGCTGATAGCTGAGGAGCCAAACATACGAGAGGTTATTCCATTCCCTCTAAATCAGCAGGCTCAGGATTTGATGATGAATGCCCCGTCAAATGTTTCGGAAAAACAACTGAAAGAACTTCATATAAAATTAGATTTACCTCCAAGAAAGTCCAATTGAGGAATAAAAAATGAAAAAAATGAAAAAAATTTTTATGCTGGCAATAGCATTCGCGATCGGAAGCGTGAATTATATGGATGCCGTTACCCTCAAAATCACTTGCAGATCAAAGGGAAAAGAGCTGGAGGTGCTGCGCAAATCCATCGAGGAGTGGATGGCAGAACACGACGGTAAACATAAGGTGGAAATCGTAACTCTTCCCCACGCCAGCAACGAGTGTTTCGCGCTGTATCAGCAGTGGTTTGGAGCGGAAACCTTCGACGTTGACGTTCTCCAGCTGGACGTCGCCTGGGTGGGAATTTTTTCCGATTACCTGCTGGCTCTGGACGAATATTGCGCCGGCCATCTGGACATGAACGACTATTTTGACATAATCAAAGAAAATATGTACGGCAATGATGGCCACATAGTCGCCCTCCCGCTCTATACGGATTGCGGCATGATGTATTATCGCCGTGATCTTCTGGAAAAATATGCCAAACCGGTTCCCAAAACTCTAGAGGAAATGTACGAAACCGCTTTGTATATTCAAAACGAAGAACGCAAAGATGAATCAAAGCAAAATAAATTCTACGGTCTTGTGCTGCAGGCCAAGGCATTCGAAATTCTAACCTGTAACTTCGCCGAAATCCTAGATGCATGTGGTGGCTCCATCGTAAAAAGCGGCGCCGTCGAGATAAATTCTGCCCGAGGAATGTACGCCATTGAGTTTATGATAAAATGTCTGAAAAATATCATGAGTCGCAGCGTTTTGAACTATTCCGAAGAAGACGCTCGCGGTATTTTCCAATCCGGAAATGCCGTATTTATGCGAAATTGGCCCTATGCCTACGCCCTTATGAGTGATCCCTCAACGGCGGTCGCCGGAAAAATTGGCGTGATGACGATACCGCCCAGTGCCGACAATGGCAAGGAGTCCGGTGTACTCGGAGGATGGTTTCTGGGCGTCTCCAAATACTCGAAACATAAGGAATTGGCTGCAGATCTCGCAATGTTCGTTACTAGCAAAGCCCAACAAAAAATTCGTGTGCAATTCTCCTACTTGCCGACGTTCAGGAGTCTGTATAGCGATCAGGAGGTCTTGAAAATGAATCCGTTTGTGGCAAATATGCAGAAACCGTTGCTAAAGGCCGTCGCGAGACCTTCCAAGGCATTTGGAAAAAATTACACCAAAGCCAGCTCCGAAATATTTAATACCATTAACACGATATTGACCGAAAGTGTTGATAATACAGAAGATTTTAACGCTAATAAACTCATGAATCGCTTAAATGAAAAATTGTCGCGTCTTCTGCAGGAAAAACAACAGAAAAAAATAACCGATGCCCCAAATGATGATGGTAAAACAGGTTTTTTTAGAAGTATACTAGATCAAATTACAGGATTTTTTGGAAAACGTTAGGAAATGGAGTCTTTGTTTGCAAAATCAAAAAACTAATAAAAAGCGGTTTGATTTTTCTAACTGGTTGTTTTTGTTTCCTTGTTTGGGCCTATTGATTTTATGTGCCGGCTGGCCGCTGATCAGAACGGTGTTTTTTAGTTTTACGAACGCGAGTCTCGACAATTTAAATCATGCGGATTTTGTGGGGATCAGTAATTTTATATCTTTGGCCCGCGATCAAGATTGGTGGAAAGCTGTTCTCAACACATTTGTGATAGCCGGTATTTCTGTTCCTCTGGAGACGTTTTTTGGCATGATAGTCGCTCTAATACTCCACACAAATTTCCGGGGTAGGGGATTAATGAGGGCAATTGTGCTAATTCCCTGGACGATTCCCACAATTGTTTCGGCCCGCATGTGGGCTTGGATGCTGAACGACTCCTACGGGATTATTAACGAACTTCTTCTGCAAGCATCCCTAATCAAGACGCCGGTTCCGTGGATTGCCTCCCATTTTCTCAGCATTGTGTCTATAATAATTGTGGAAGTTTGGAAAACGACTCCGTATATGGCTCTTCTGCTGCTGGCCGGACTGCAGTCCATGCCGCAGGACTGCTTTGAGGCGGCAGAAGTGGATGGCGTACCTCTGCGAAGGAGATTCACCAGTATTATTCTCCCCATGATGAAACCAACCATAATCGTTGCCGTAATATTCCGAACGCTGGATGCCGTGAGAATTTTTGATTTGGTCTATGTATTGAGCAGCGGTAATAATTCCAACGCCACGATGTCGGTTTTTGCGAGACGTCACCTGGTGGATTACGCCGACGTCGGATTTGGATCCGCTGCGGCTACGGCTTTGTTGTTTTTCGTTGCATTTCTTGGCGTATTGTATATTTCTTTTAATCACAGAAAGCTTCAAAAAATGGATTGATAAAAATGCTTAGTCTAGAAAGTAAATGGAAATTCAGAAAAATAATAAAAAATACAATATTTTTCACCTTGTGCATTGGAATTGCGGTTTGCTGTTTGTTTCCGTTCTATTGGGCAGTAGTTTCGTCGCTGCGGGATAGTGCCAGCTTGTTTTCTACGGAATTTTTTCCCTCAAAAATTACCTTTGAAAACTACAAAAATGTTCTTGGCGATTCAACCTTTGGATGCTCTTTTTTGAATTCCACCATTGTTGCTACGTTTACGTCACTTTTGACGCTGTTGGTATGTCTTTTGGCGGCGTATCCGCTGGCGCGTCATACGTTTCCTGGCAGAAAAAGAGTGCTAATTATCGCCCTCAGCGTAACTACTCTTCCCCATGTGGCGGTTTTGTCCGGAATGTTCGAACTAATTCGCATACTTGACATCTATAACGAAAAATCTGCGCTGATAATGGCCTACATGATCATCACCGTTCCTTTTACGCTATGGATTATGACTAATTTCGTGCGCAGTATCCCAAAGGAAATTGAAGAGGCCGCCATCATGGACGGCGCTAGTCAATACACGATTCTCGTCAAGGTGTTTTTGCCGCTACTGGGACCGGCCATCGTTACCACTGGCCTACTGGCATTTATTGCCGCCTGGAACGAGTTTCTGTTCGCTCTTACGTTCACTTTGACAAATCAGGCGAGGACGGTGCCGGTTTCGCTGGCGCTCTTCAGCGGAGCCAGTCAGCATGAATTGCCTTGGGGATTGATTATGGCTGCCAGCGTTATCGTAACACTTCCGCTGGTGCTGCTGGTGGTGATTTTCCAAAAAAGAATTATCTCCGGTCTGACGGCGGGGTCCATCAAGGGCTAAAATGGATTTATCGGTGGCAGGTTTTTAGTATTTTACTCCGGCGAAGTACAAGCCACATGCTGGAGCGGTTGGTCCGGCTTTTTTTCTATCTCCGGCACGAAATATTTTCACAAAATCCTCTTCGGACAATTTTCCTGATCCGATCATTTCCAGCGATCCCACCATATTTCTTACCTGATGATACAAAAATGATTTTGCCGCAACTTTTATGCTAATTATATCGGTATCCCGAAGCACGGAAATAGCATTTAGAGTTCTTAGCGGTGACTTAGATTGACAGCCACTGGCTCGAAAAGCCGAAAAATCGTGTTTTCCCACAAGATGTTGCGCAGCAGCATGCATTTTTTGCTCATCCAACGGCGATATGACGTGCCAAACTCTATGGGCACAGAGACACGCCTTCGCTCTGCGGTTCAGAATTTTATATACGTAATATCTTTCAATTGCGCTGAAGCGGGCATCGAAATTATCATTGACTTTTTCTAGGGACAACACGCAAACGGGGACGTCCACAAGATGAGCATTCATGCACTCCTGCAGACGAAAACAGTCTATCTTTCCGGCAAAATCAAAATGAGCCACTTGACAGATGGCATGTACTCCCGCATCCGTACGTCCCGCCGCATAGAGGACAGTCGGCAACTTCAGTAGAGGCAGCATGGACTCCTCCAGACGTTGCTGAATCGTAGTAGAGTTCACCTGTCGCTGCCATCCGCAAAAAAGCGTACCATCATACTCTACTGAAATTTTATACCTGCTCACGATCTACCCATAAAAATATTCCTTCATGAAAACACATCTGGAAAAACTCTTCAATAACCCTTTCAAAAATGTGCTATAATTATACCAAATTCAAATATTAAATGTCAGATATGATTGTTACCGATTGTATAATATCAATGGAGGCAAGATAAAATTTATCTAAAATTGCAGAAATACTATCTCCCTTGCCAATATATTTTTTTGTCGCAGCGCGTTTTTTGTTTAAAAAAATTTACAAACCCACTTGCTTTTTATTTTTCTTTTTGGCATTGTGTGTGATCCTCTCTGTGAAATCATATAAAACGTGATTGCATAGTGGAGGATTTATTTCAAAAATATTGAAATGTCATATTTAAAACGGAAGGAAAAAAAATGTCTAAATATTTAAAAATGCTTTTGATGATAATTGTATTGTGCGGAATGGTAATGCAGGATCGCGCTTTGGCAAT
>JAITQS010000035.1 GCA_031288795.1 Holosporaceae bacterium
TGATTCAATTTTAGCAGATTCAATTTTATCGGAAAAATGATTTTTCATAGGTTGTAGCTCCTGTAGATCAGGAGCTGATTTGGACTCAGCGAGACGATCGTCCCTTTTTGACAAACGGGGGGGGGGGTAACTCATTGCTTTTCAACGGATTATCCGCCGATATTTGTCCGTTACGCCCATTTATCAAGATTTTCCGCATACCAAACTCCTCCAATTACATATTCCTGAAGTTATAAGGCATAATCGTTAAAAGAAAGTTGAAAAAACACCCGCATAGAGGAATTCACCGACGGCCTCTTCAAGCAACACAGCTTAAATGTGTTGGACGCAAGGGGAGACGGTGTAACACCGCGCTATTGCAGGGGCTCCAAGATTTTTTAATAAAATGGCTCGAAAATAATACAAAACGCGTTATTAGCCCGACCGATAAATAAAATGTATATGTAAATTATTTCGAATTTAGCTAAAAACAAATATACGGTGATGCAGGCCAATAGAAAAAACGCCACAACGCCGCCACAAAATTTTGAAATTGAAGGATTTTCGAGGTTCCCGAACCATCATTTTTTGCTGGAATTTGAAGTGGTGCCGAAAGGGAGAGTCGAACTCCCGACCTACCGATTACGAATCGAGCGCTCTACCAACTGAGCTATTTCGGCAAAACCGCCAAAGCAAGCCTTATCTTGAGTAGAACTCGATTACTATATTTGGCTCCATAACCACCGGATACGGGATATCCTCCAACTTTGGAGTACGCAGATAGGTTCCTTTCAGAGTCTTGTGATCAACCTCTATGTAGGATGGCACCTCTCTCTCTCCGGATTGCACTGCTCCCAGAATAACGATGCTCTCTTTGGACTTTTGCCTTATTTCAATGACATCTCCTTCTCGTACGTTAAACGAAGGAATGTTCACGCTACTACCGTTCACGGTGACATGGCCATGACTCACAAGCTGTCTTGCCGCGAATACCGTGGTCGCAAATTTCATGCGGTAGACAACGGCATCTAGGCGACTTTCCAGAAGTCCAATGATATTCTGGCTAGTATCGCCTCGCATCTGAGAGGCTTTTTGGAAAACTCTGCGAAATTGTCTTTCGGTTAGATTCCCATAATAGCCCCTAAGCTTTTGTTTGGCCAATAGCTGAACACCATAGTCCGTAGGCTTTTTTTTGTTGCTTCCGTGCTCACCGGGAGCATAATTTCTTTCATTCAGAGGACTCTTGGAACGCCCCCAGAGATTAACGCCAAGTCTTCTATCTATCTTATGCTTTGCAGCGATACGTTTGCTCATTAATATTCCTTTTCTCATAATATTATAGATGCATAGATGTTAAATGATATTCTTAGAATGTCAATTGTTTTTTGGTGGAGGTGGCTAAAATATTTTAAATATATCCGTAAAGTTTCGGGAGAACCAAAAAACACTGCGCAAACTCATCATATGCTTCCGCACATGAAGGCCTACGCAGCGGATCCGACAAAAAGTCCATGAAGGCAATTTTGTAAGCGGACCTAGTTGACGGCTGGTGCTTCAGGAGCAACATAGGGTGATCCATCTTCGTTAAATTTCTCAACCTTATACTGCTTTTCCAATCGTTCGATGAGTTTCATAACCTCTTCCTGAACGATCATTTGTTTTAGAGCATCTTTGCAATCTTCATATTTTTGAGCGACGCTATCTCGATTCTCGGTAACGCGGAAAATATGCAGACCCGCATCAGTTTTTACGGCTTCTTTTGTATATTCTCCTTCTTTCAAGGCCAGCAATGTATCTTTCATTGGAGAAGGTAGAATATGTAGAGGGATAAATCCTTCATCTCCACCTTTTTCCTTCGAAGGAGCAATACTTTTTTTCTTGGCGACGTCGGAGAAATCCTTACCTTCGGCCAACTCCGCCAAGACGGCTTTAGCTTCATTCTCGGATGCAACCATTATGTGATATAAATGATGTTCTTTGGTTTTTTTGAATTCCATAACATATTGTGCATATCTTGCTTTTAATGCCGATTCGTTTTCCGCCTTAGGAAGAATTTCCTTCATGAGGAATATTCTCGCCATTAGATCTTCTTTCATCTGATCTAATCTTTCGAGGAATTCTTTTGTTTTATCCATACCGGCTTTCTTAGCCTGTTCTATCATTAGATATGTGCTCATTCTTTGATCACGCACCATGGAGAAGAGTCTATCCGGATCTACTCCTTTTACGAGTTGGGGAGGCAGTCCCTTCATGTCCTCCATAATGTGGCTACGCCGGAATTCTTTACGGCCTATTTTCAAGACCACCGGATCCCCGACTATAGTTTTTTCTTTTTTGGGCATTTCGGCGGCAGAGACCTCGTCAGCAGCCACTTTTTCATTTTTTGGCTCTTCTGCGACGGGCGCTGCTGCTGCCTCTACGCTATTACTTGCCTCACCGGCGTTCTCGGTGGCATTTTTGGCACCTTCACCTGTATTTTCAGTATTTTCAGTATTTTTTTTGGAAAAATCACGAAACAACGCTCCTGCAAACATATAGTCTGTATAAAGGAACGACATTATCGCAGCCATACACATTAAATTAATTCTCATAATTATCCCTCATGCTATCCCAACAGAGACAAACTGCCTCCAACAACATCGTGGATTATATTACAACGATATTCTATTATCAAGTTTGCAGTATAGCAGATTCTGATACATTGCATTAATTTTTTGCGGAGTATGTTTTTTTAATCACGTAATTAGAGTGGTCTTTTGATTTTTTTGCGCCGAGAAGGGGAATTTCGAATTAATTATCCACTTTTATTGTTACTTTTTTTTCGCAAATTGTAGCTTCTGCGCCATATATTATTGGTTTATTGCTATTACCGTGACCGAATTCATTGGTGACGAAAACCGGAATATCCACGGAATCAGCGAATTTCTTCAAATAATGAGCGAATTCCGTTTGGGAGCCTCCTTTGGAAAAGCGTCCGAAGAGTATTGCTTTTGCTTTTAGAAATTTTCCTGCTTCTTTTAGGTGATGCATTGATCTATATACCTGCCAGGGCGGTACATAGATATCTTCCACAAACACTATTTTGTTATTTGCCTGGAATTCCCAATTTGTTCCGATGCTACATTCCAGGGATGTTAAATTTCCGCCGGTTAATCTTCCTTTTACAGTTTGGATTTCCCGTGCTATTTGGTTTACCGGATATACTGGTCCGAAACTGTAATGGGTAATTTTTTTTTCTAGAATATCCAGCAGTGTATCGAATCTTTCGTTGGTGAATTCGGAGCGGCAGAGATGCATCAGCACCGGAGCGTGGATTGATTTCCATCCCCATCGTTGCGTAACAAAAAGATGCAGAGAAGAGATGTCGCTGAAACCGATTAGTATTTTTTTCCTGCGGGGAACTGGTAGTTTGCTTAGGAATTCGATAATAAATCCGCTGCCGTAGCCGCCCCGGACGGCCCAGAGAATTTTATGTCCGGACTCCATAGCTTTTTTGAACAATTCTACGCGATTTTCTTCGGTATTGGCACAGCGATAGAAATTTTTATTTTCCAGAGCAGCAGGCGGGATAGCTATGCCGAAATTCCGGACCATGGATTCCATTTCCGCTTTCAAGTGCGGGTAGACGCCGCTTCCGGGAGAAAATCCAATCATGTCTAGTTTCCCGATTCTGCTGTATATGCGGTGCCTCTTATTGTTTTCTATATTGCTTCGGGGCGGAGTTGCGACAAATTTCTTCCCTTTCGAAACTTTGGAGGACAACAGCGGAGAAGGCTTTTCGCTCTGGCACCCACAGCAGAAAAAAGCGAACATTAGGCAGACAAATCTATAATTGCAAAAACAACTCATGCTTTAAACTTATTGAGTTGGGTTATTTTTTGCAAGAAGAAATGTTAATATTCGAAAATTTATTTCAGGTCCTTGCCAAAGAATTTCGCATAGATTAGAGTTCTTTTGAGGCACACATTCTGGAGAATTCTAATATTGGAATGGAGGAAATATGCCGCAATTTATCGAGGTTCGTGGAGCTCGTGTTAACAATCTGAAAAATATTGATGTTGACATACCGCTGGGCAAGGTCGTTGGCATTGCGGGAGTGTCTGGTTCCGGCAAGAGCTCGCTGGCGTTGGGAGTATTGTACTCGGAGGGATTTCGCAAATATCTAGGAGCATTGTCCGCCTATTCCAAGCGGAGGATTGCTCAGCCGAAGAAGGCGAAAATAGACTCTATTCGCTATTTACCGTCCACGATCGCGCTACGGCAGCGCCCGCCGATTCCCGGCATCAGAAGTACGGTGGGCACCATGACGGAAACCCTCAACATTGTTCGTCTTATGTTTTCGCGATTGGGAAGTCATCCGTGTCCGAACGGTCATTTGGTGGAGCCGTCTTTGGATAGCCTCCGCAGGGAAAAATTTATTTGTTCCGAATGCGGAGTACATTTCGATTTTCCCAGTGCCGAATCGTTTTCCTTCAACTCCACCGGAGCCTGCGGCAAATGCGAAGGACTAGGCATAATTCGAGTTATTAATCCGAAAAAATTAGTGCCAGATGAAAATTTGACCGTCGAACAGGGGGCGATCTCCCCTTGGCGCATGATGGGACGGACCCTTAATCCCCTAGTCGCCAAAGAACTGGGAGTGCGCATCGACATTCCCTACAAGGATCTTACCGATGAAGAAAAACACATACTCCTGCATGGCGAAGAGGGCATTCATCAGGTGGTGTACTCCAACGACAAAGGAAAAGCCGTTCCGCTAAATATAAATTACGAGAATGCCTATCTTGCCGTAATAAATAGCTCGAAAAGTTCCAGTGAAGTCACGTTGTCCAAGGTGGAAAGATACTACGACACCGAGACCTGTCCCGATTGCCGAGGCAGTCGCATGAACGAACATACGCTAGCCAGTCGGCTGTGCGGCCATAACATAAATCAGGTGGCCGGACTTTCCATAAAAGAGCTGCAGGCATTTGCGGAAAAAATATCTCAACACCTGCGGCCGGAGCTAAAAAAAATTTCCGCCGAACTGCTGGCAGAGCTAAAAATAAAATTGGAGGTGCTGAATCTGCTGGGAGTATCGTATCTGACTCTCGATCGATTAGGAAACTCCCTCTCCAATGGCGAACTTCAGAGGATTCAATTGGCGAAAATTATCCAAAATGACACAACGGGAGTTCTATATGTATTTGATGAGCCGTCCATTGGATTGCATCCCGAAAACATTGAGGGACTGGTGAAGGCCATTCGCCATCTTACGGCCAACGGCAATACCATTGTCTTTGTGGACCACAATACATTGCTACTACGAGAAGCGGATTACCTGATCGAAATGGGACCCCAGGCCGGAGAAGCGGGGGGGCACGTTATCGGTTGCGGAAGTCCTGCGCAACTCATGCGGGATAAAAATTCCATTATCGGACCTTATTTGGCAAAATTTTCCACTATTCCTCCGGCGAAGTCGCAGAATCCGTTTGAATTCGGAGCAATCGAGCTGCAGGTGACAAAAAAATTCAACCTACACAATGTAAACGCCAAATTTCCCCTAAATAAATTGACCGTCGTAGCCGGTATGTCTGGATCCGGAAAGACTACGCTGGTTTTGGAGTGTCTGGTGGCTGCCATCAGGGCAAAATCGGAAGAGCTCCCGGATTTTATCGCAAAATTGGAGATGTCCCGCATAAAAAATGTTCAGTTCCTGGACGCCGCCCCCATTGGAAAAAACAGCAGATCGACGGTGGCCACCTATACCGGCGTTTTTGACCTGATCCGCAAGCTTTTTGCCGCAACTCCGGAAGCAATCGCCAAAGGATTTAGCGAAAGTCACTTCTCCTACAACAATCTGCCCGGACGCTGCCCCACCTGCGAAGGACTCGGAGAAATGGACATCGATATTCAATATCTGCCGGATCTCACGGTCCCGTGTCCAGACTGCAATTCCGCCCGCTATAATCCGAAAATTCTGGAAGTCACTCATGGAGAAAAATCCATTGCCGACGTGCTGGCGCTGACGATTCACGAGGCCATTAATTTTTTTCAGTCGGAACCCACCATCCAAAAAAGATTAATCCACATGGAGCAAATCGGACTCGGATACCTGACTTTGGGAGAAGGAACTCCAGAGCTGTCCGGAGGAGAAGCTCAACGCATGCGATTGTCCATGGAGGTCAATAAAGTGCACAATCATACGCTCTTCGTGCTCGACGAACCCACCATCGGACTGCATCCCCAAGACGTGGAAACGCTTCTGCACAATTTGAGGATTCTCCTGGAAAGAGGAGCGACAATAATTGTCATTGAACACGACACTGACGTCATTAAAAACGCCGACTACATCATCGAAATGGGAAAAAAAGGAGGCCCCGAAGGTGGAAAAATTATTGCTTCCGGAACTCTGGAGGAAATTTTAAAAAATCCCCAAAGCGTAATGGCTCCCTGGCTAGCGCAAGATTCCGAGTAGCAGAGCCCGCCAATTTTCTAAACAGAGATCGTCCTGTATTTAAATATATGAATAGTCTCCAATAGAGTTTTTTGCGAAACAAAAAAACCGATCCTGCAGATCGGTTTTAGGATTAGTTGATATTTTTCGTAGCTATTATTTTTCGGTATAATCGGCATCGACAACTTTTTCGTCATTTCCGGACGGCTGCTGTTCGCCGGGAGATTGTGTCTCCTGCGCCGCTCTATGCACGACCTCTCCCGCCTTGGACATCACAGAAATAAATTTTTCGGACACTTGCTTTATGGCGGTAATATCGTCGCCCTCCAATATTTTTTGAAGATTATCCGAGGCGCTTTGCACTTCATTTTTCATGTCTTCTGGAATTTTTTCTCCATGCTCTGCCAGGAGTTTAGCGGCGCTGTTGACCAGCTCCTGAGCCATATTTCGCTCCTGAATGAGGTCACGGCGTCGTCTATCTTCTTCGGCATTGGCTTCGGCGTCTTTTATCATCTGATTGATTTCTGCGTCGTTTAATCCGCCGGACGCTTTGATGCTGATGGTCTGTTCCTTATTAGTGGCCTTATCCTTTGCCGAAACGTGCACGATGCCATTGGCATCAATGTCGAAGGTAACCTCGATCTGCGGTACTCCTCTCGGTGCCGGAGGAATTCCCGTGAGATCGAATTGTCCCAGCAGTTTATTGTGTTCAGCGATTTCGCGCTCTCCCTGGAAAACGCGGATAGTAACTCCGTTCTGATTGTCCTGGGCCGTAGAGAACACCTGACTCTTTTTAGTTGGGATCGTTGTATTTCTTTCGATGAGACGTGTAAATACACCTCCCAGAGTTTCGATGCCCAGCGACAATGGCGTGACATCCAGCAGCAGAACATCTTTTACGTCGCCCTTGAGCACTCCTCCTTGGATTGCCGCTCCAACAGCCACGACTTCATCTGGATTTACACCCTTATGAGGTTCTTTTCCAAAGAAATTTTTCACATACTCGACCACCTTCGGCATACGCGTCATACCACCCACCAGCACCACTTCATCCACCTGACCTGCGGTAAGTCCAGCGTCCTTCAGAGCTGATTTACAAGGCTCCATGGTTTTTTTGATGATATCGTCCACCAGGGCTTCCAATTTTGCTCTGGTAAGCTTCATGGTCAAGTGCTTTGGTCCCGACGAGTCTGCCGTGATAAACGGAAGATTGATCTCCGTCTCGATGGCGCTGGACAGCTCTATCTTTGCCTTTTCCGCCGCCTCCTTGAGACGCTGCAAAGCCATGCTGTCGTTTCTCAGGTCTATGCCGCTGTTTTTCTTGAATTCGTCCGCCAAGTAGTCGATAATGCGCTTATCAAAATCCTCACCACCAAGGAAAGTATCGCCGTTGGTGGCCTTCACCTCGAATACGCCTCCTCCTATTTCCAGAATCGACACATCGAAGGTTCCTCCGCCGAGGTCGTAGACGGCAATAATTCCCGAACTCTTTTTATCAAGACCGTAGGCCAAGGCCGCCGCCGTTGGCTCATTTATGATGCGCAATACATTCAATCCGGCTATTTTTCCAGCATCCCGAGTGGCCTGTCTCTGGGCGTCGTTGAAGTAGGCTGGAACAGTAATGACCGCCTCCGTAACTTTTTCTCCGAGAAAATTCTCGGCTGCCTCCTTCATCTTCTGCAAAACAAACGCACTTATCTGACTCGGACTATATTTGGTTCCCCGGGAACTGACCCAGGCGTCGCCGTTGTCGGCGGCAACTATGTCATAGGACGCTTTGTATTTGTTTAGATATTCATCGTTTCTTTTTCTACCGATAAGCCTCTTAATGGCGTAAAAAGTGTTTTTGTGGTTGGTGACCGCCTGCCTCTTCGCCGCCTGTCCCACAAGCCTCTCATTATTTTCGGTGAAAGCTACCACGGACGGAGTGGTTCGAAAACCTTCCGCATTCTCTATAACACGCTGATTTCCGCCATCCATAATTGCGACACAAGAATTTGTTGTGCCAAGATCTATACCAATAACTTTACTCATAATTCCCTCCTTAGGCAAATTAAAACGCAAAGCCCTTAAGAGCACTTTGCTAATACTGTAAACAATTGAGGAACCCTACCATAGGCATTCCACATCCTAGAAGAAACTCCCTCTAGGATGGTTTTATTATAATACTGTCCCGAAAAAAGTCAACAAATATTTGCAAAAAAAATTATCATTTTGCAATTGTCGTCTTCACTTAAGCTTAAAAAGCGATTTTAGCGTTGGAATACTATTAATTAGTGGAATTCCTTTCAAAAAATCCTCCCAACTAATGCTTTGAAAATCACGCATGTAGTTAAATGTTTCTAGATCTTTATCATTGTATAGCATAATTAATCCGGCCCGAGTCTGATTGGAAAGTACCGGCCCACAATACTTGACGTAATAAATAATGCCCCGAGATTTGCCATCATTGGAAAAATTCAGATGATGAGTGTCGGGAGAAATGCTCAGATTTCCAATGGAACCGTGAAACGATATGTTGCTTTTTTTAAAAATAATGTTACTGACCGGTGTGTCTTCCGCCAATACCTGTACCCAACATTCCACATTCGTGCTGGTGTTGTATCCATTATATTCATTCAAAAATGGCCATTGAGGCTTTAGCGCACATGGTTTATTTTTATCTACTGCACCGTAAACATATGCTCCATCCAGACTTTGCACCGAAAACGTAAATTTTCCTTTGGTCATGTCGTTAACGCCAAGTGCTTTTATTACGGCTTGATAATAGGCATCATTGCTAATGTCTTCACAAAATTGCGTGCTCGGTTGACCGTTATACGGATGTACCATTACGCAGAGAGGTGTCTTTTTGTATGTCCCCTTGCCAAAAGTGCATTGGCTACCAAAGAGACTCATCGCTTGGAAAAAGCCACAGGTGATAACGCAAACTGCTACTAGTAAATTTTTGATCATTTTTTCATCCTTTCTTTTTTGACAAAATATGGCACATTTGAGATGCCAACGCGCCACTGTAGAATAATATCTTCATTTTGTAAATATTATGTTAATCCAGAAGAAAAAAAATTATAAAGTGGTAATGAAGATTTTGAAAAAAAATCTATTGGTGATTTCCTAAATCCAGCGCCATGATATCCGCATCAACTAATTTTTCATTTATTCTATAATATCCTTTTCTTTGGGCGATTTTTTTAAATCCCGCGCATTCATAAAGACAAATGGCCGACAAATTATTCCTAGCCACTTCGAGTAAAAATTTTTTTATACCGTTATTAATTGCATATTTTTGAGATTCTTCCAGCAGGGTTTTTCCCATACCTTTGCGCCTATGGGCCGGCAAAACACAGATTTTCAACAGTTCCGCCTCATCGGGGAAAATATGATGCCAGAGAGCGAATCCGCAGTCGATCCATCCTTCATGTTTCAACTCCAATTGCTCCGCGCTGATGATAAATCCGAAGCAGTGCATATTTGTTATGAACAAGCGGAAGCAATCGGAGCTCCATACGTCCGAAAAGCAGACGTCGTGCATTTTTGCCAAGCTTGCGGAGTCATGCCATGATATGCATCGCAGACAATACATCTAGAAACCGATCACATGTACAAAAACGACTGGTTTTTTGCCGCGGGCGTCCATGAAAGCGACACGAATAATTCTCTCGACGGAAGCTTTGATATTTTTTTCATCGGCATTTCCTCGGGAGATATTTTCCAAAGACAGCTTTATTTCTGAAGCGATATCATTTTTTATATCCTGTATTTCCGTTTGCTCGGAATTTTCGAATATACCGAAGTACTGCATATCTATTAATTTTACGGTGCCCTTGTTATGGCGAACGCAGGCACTAACGGCCCCGCAGGACGACAACGTTTCTCGCTGCTTATAGACCATGCCGTCGATGGGAATGAGTTTATTGCCATCCACCGCCAAAATGCCGGCGGGAACCTTGTCTACAATTTGCGGAGTTTGCTGCGATAGATTTATCACGCATCCGTCATAGGGGACAATCACGTTTTTTATACCATATTCCCTGCCTATTTCCGCATGTCTATGCAACTGTATGCTCTCGCCATGTATGGGAACCAGAACTTGAGGCTGTACTAAATCGTAGAGATGCACCAATTCCTCTTTGCTGGGATGTCCGGAGGCATGGATTTCATAGTCAGTGTCCATTATTATTTTTACGCCTTTTTCCGTCAGCGCATTTTGAATTTCCAGGACGGATTTTTCATTCCCCGGAATGACCCGCGAGGAAAATATTACCACATCTCCTTCTTGTAATTTTATGTTCTGATGAGTACCGTGGGCTATTTTTGCCAGCGCAGAATTATGCTCTCCTTGACTTCCCGTGCACACCAATAATAGATTGGCCGGATTCAGAGAGTTTGCTCTTTTTTCGTCCAGAAAAGCAGGTAATGTTGTCAAATATCCGGATAATTTTGCTATTTTTTCTATTTTTTTCAAGGATCTTCCGGCCACCACCATTTGGCGACCGCTTTCTTTGGCGGCCATATAACAGCTCTCCAGCCTTGCCAAATTCGACGCAAAACAGGTAATCAACACTCGATTTTTTTTGTGTTTTTTTACCACCTGAATAAGGTTTTTACGTACTTCTTTTTCGGAACCAAATTTCTCGTCTCGAAACACGTTGGTAGAGTCGCATACCAGTGCTGTAACGCCGGAATCGCCATATTCCTTTAGTCTTTTTTCATCGGTTTTGGAACCGAGTACCGGTTCGTCATCTAGTCTCCAGTCTCCGGTATGAATTACGATGCCTTTGGGAGTCTTAATGGCCAGTGCCGATGATTCCGGCGTTGAATGCGCCACCGGAATATACTCCACAACAAAATTGCCGGCGGAAATCTGCGCGCCAACAGATACCTTTATGAAAGGAATATCATTTCCCAGACTAAATTGTTTTACTTTGTCGCGCATCATTTCGATGGCAAACGGACGCCCGTAGATGGGACACTCCACCATGGACCATATATACGGAATTGCTCCGATGTGATCTTCGTGCGAATGCGTTATGAACAACGCTTTTATTTTTGATTTATTTTTGATTAAAATCTCCGGCGACGGTACCAACAATTCTCGTCCCAGAGCGTTATCGAAGCCCAATCCCATATCCACCAGTATCCACTGATCGTCCAGCACATAAGCATACAGATTCATGCCTATTTCCGAGCATCCACCGACGGATATAAAATTTAAGCCATCTCTTTCTAGTTTTTTTTCAGATTTTTTCTTCATTATTTACCAATATTCCTTCCTGATTTAGGAATAGATCGCCGCTTGATATAATAAAATGTTTGCCATCTCTTTCCAAAACCAATCTACCACATTCGTCCAGATCATAAAACAGTCCACTTATGGACTCATTTCCATTTCTAAGTATCACATTACACTTGAACTCGTTAATATTCCGTAACCAATAAGATCTTATACAAGAAAAACTTAACTTTTCCAATACAAGAAGCCAACTATCTATACTTGTGTTCAATAAATCGAATACCGTCATAGCAGTTGTACTGCCCAAATCCCGCTTACTCTGGAGCAGTATATCTCGTATACACGTCGCCGAAAGATTACTCGGCGCATGACATACATTTATACCGACACTAATCACCATCCAGTCTCCCACCACCGCCATTAATATACCGCTTATTTTCAAATTTTTGTAATAGACATCGTTGGGCCAATGAAAAGTGAGGTCCGGTGAATCACCTATGAAATGCGCCACCGTATCTCGAACGGCGCAGGCCACCGTCAGCGAAATCTTCCCGATGTCCCTATAGGGCGGAGACCTTTTTATGATGGACGTAAATAAATTCCCCTCCGGCGAGATCCATCTGCGATTACAGCGGCCGATTCCTCTGGTTTGACGAAGAGCAACAATGGCACATTCCCGAGGAGCGGCATTTTTGTTCAGCATGCGCAGAGCAAAATTGTGAGTGCTGTCAATTACATTGAATTTTATTATTTGCATGCTATACCATTACTCAGCAGATAAAATATAAATCGGCTCTCATAAGGTAGGCGATTTTTTGCGCAAATGGAATTGCTATGATCGAAAAATACGGAATCAGATTGAAAAATTTCCCCTGCCTATTGTTGTCCATGACGAACGAAAAATTTTCCCGAGATCCCTTAAACCAAATGGCGTTCAGTATTTTGGCCGCACAAATTAGACTAGCCAGCAGAAAAAACATCACCGTAATCGCGGAAAATATAAAATGTTTCTCCAGCAATGCCAGACATATGTAATATTTTCCCCAAAATCCGATTAAAGGCAGTAGACCCAACATCGATATCCAAAGCACCGACAACGATACGGCCGTTCTCGCATCCCACCGGGACAGGCCATAAAGATCCTCCAGAAACTTCAAATCCCCGTTTCGATTTTTTCTAATGGCCGCCAGAAATATAAATATTCCGCCAACGGAAATTATATCCGACAGCAAAACATAAACAAGACTGCACATGGATGTGAATGTCTTACAGGCACAACATAGCAGCAATATCCCCCCATGACAGGCGCTCAAATATGCCAAAATTTTCCGGATATTATCCTGAAAAACCAATAATATAGCAGCAAAAATTATGGAAATACACGCCAATAGCGTGATAATTTCACCTATGTCAATGTAGTATAGCACCGACGTCAGTAATTTATAAAAACCTATCGCCAACGAAAATCTTAAAATGCACATGATCAACAGAGCCGTGGATATTTTTTCCTCCAGCACTTCAAACATCCACCCGTGACACAAAAATACACCGATTTTTATGCAAAAAGACAATAACATGAGCGCAGACGCCGCCAAGGCCAAATTGTCCTGCTTCGAAAGAAAAGAAAAAATATAGCGAATGTCGTTGAAATTGGAAAATCCCGTCGAAGCATACATTATGCCAACGGAAATAATAAAAATAACCGTGCTCGCCATGCCGTAAATGGGAAATAAAAACCGCTGGTAAATTACCTTCTCGGGTATTTTTGCCGCCGGATCCACCGCACAAGTTCCCACTAGATTATTTCTCTCCGTGCCGCTCCGCAGTAAAAAATATACGGGAATAGCCGACAACTCCAGCGAAAACAACAGCGCAACGAGATTACAGGAGGAAAATGTCAGTAGGCATCCTAAAATTGACGTCATGATCAGCAATTGTCTCTCGAAAATATTTTCACGCTCCAAACGCCACAGCAAGAATGCCAGCAGCAGCAGTGTAAATTTTAGCAGTGATTCATAGGGTCTGTGCTCAAAAAAATGCGATCTCCCAGAGCCATCTCCGCTGATAAAACACAATAGCGCCGCCAATAGTAGTCCGTAGGACCAGTCTATATCTTTGGCATAAAAACGCTTCAGACCCCAAATGCATAGGCCGTAGCACAATAGGAAAAATTCCGGCAAAAAATTACCAATCATGAACGCTCCTCCCATAATTTTCGGCGATTTTCGCCAATGGAAACTTGCCGCAGACGCCGCCGACGGATCTTACCACACCGTTGGGAAATAATCCCATCAGTACCAGAAGAAGCATCAATGAAATTAGACAAATGGGATTGTCCGTTCGGAGTTTTATCTCGCCGACGCCAGGGCAGCAGTTGGCCAAAGCTTTCACCGCCGAAAACATGCCCAGCACCACAACAACACACACCAGAACTCCAAAAAAATAATTTTTGTGCATTAGACCGTATATTATAAAAAATTCTCCATTGAAAAACGGCAATAGCGGCGTTGCCAATAGCACCAGCAGAGGTAATATTACCACCATCGCAGAAACTTCTTTTCCTTGGTTTTTTGTCATGGCACGCGCAACGATGAACAGCAGCGCCATAACCAAACTATTGGCCATCATGTGGTAGGCAGCTCCAGCTACGCCCTCCGTCCGTCCGGAAAAAATTCCAATTATGGAAACGGCAACGTTGGCGCAAAAAACATAGGCCAATACGCGCTCTAGATTTTTCTGAATCGCCGCCGCCCATAAAAAATAAACCACAGACCCAAATACCACATGAGAAATTTGGCTATGCCAATGCAAATACACGTTTTTTGCGATGGGAACAAGTATGGTCATAATGCCGAATCCACCGATCAGCGATACCAGTCCGCACAGCAATACGGAAACCGCCGCCGGCGCATCGGCATAGGTGTCCGGAATCCACATGTGTGCCGGAAATAGTCCACAAATGCAGTACAATCCCATAAAAAATATTACAAAAAACACCTGCTCATGGGCGAATGAAAATGTATAGTCCGCTAAAATATGTATCTCCATCGCGCCGGTGATGCTGACAATGTAGGCAGTTCCAAAAATCGTAAAAATCACTCCGAAAAATAATAGGATGAATTGCTTCGCTAAATACTCGGATTTGCTGGAAAATATTCTAGCCAAAAAATAAGAAATACACGCAATTATTTCCAGTAAACAGGAAAATAACAAAATATTACTTATGAAAAATAGCATCAGCGTCGACGATTCCAGCACCATCACCGGAATATAAAATTTTTGAATGTCATCACTTATTTCGTGTCGACCAATCAACGTGCTCAGCAGAGTCAAAAACGCCATAACTTCCGCAAAATACATGGATAACCCATTTAAACTGAGCGAAAAATAATAATAGGAGTAGGTAGCTTCAAAATCGTCTTTTAGAAGTAACAGCAGCACCGTTGTCAGCGCAAAAACAAACGCCGCAGACCAGATGCTCACCAATCTTATGCTCATCTGATCGCTTATTCTTGCTATGCATAGCGCGCCAATTAAAGGAATCAGAATTATAAAAGGCAAAATGCTAAAGGAAAATATATTATCCATCATGGAGAATTCACCATCCGTACGGCAAGACATAAAAACACAATTAACATGATGCAAACAGAACCCATGATCGCACCTAGCGGTCCCTGATCCGTCAAAATATCGTGTCTTCGGGAAAAAAATTGATAAAACCATTGGGGTATTTCTTCGTCGATAAATTTATGAATCCGACAAAACGCAGTCAAAAAAATATTTTTTAGAACCCCTAGGCCAGATTCGTAGAATTTAAATTCGTGAAATACCATCGTTGATTTAACGGATCTGCAAATTAGTGCCGCCAAAATAATTCCCGCGAAATTTATCAGTAGAAAAAGCCAAATTTCGGATCCGCCATATTCGTTGGAAAAAGCAAACACGTCTTTCCATACCTGATCCACATACGCCGAATAGTAAAAAATGACTCCGGAAAATATCGAGAAAAACAACGCAACGTAGATCACTCGATCCATAAGTACGTTATCTTCCGTCATGTATGCCAAAATGGTTTTGTCCAGGTTTTTCGGACCATGAAATATTTTGTAGACCAGACGGAACATATACACGCTCATCAAGAGGGAAGTTATGATGATGACCAGCAGCGCCGGCTGATACATTAGCTGGCCATTATTCATTATTTCTCTCAAAAATACTTTATAAGCATAATAGGACGACATCAGCGGCAAGCATATTATGGAGGTGGTGGTTACCACGAAGGCGGCATAGGTCTTGGGAAGCAGTTCGAATAATCCTCCCATTTTATTTATGTTCTGCTCGCCTGACAGAGCATAAATCACCGCTCCCGCCACAAACGACAACAGCGATTTCGCAAATGCATGGGTCACAAATAAAAAAATTGCCGCTCCGTAGGCGGAGAATCCACAGGCAATAACCATCAGCCCCATCTGCGAGCAGGTGGAATACACAAGAATGTGATTCATATCGATGGAAAATATCGCTCGGACTGCAAAAAGTATCGCCGTCAGCGATCCCACAGCAATTATTATATTCTGAATAAATTCGCTGCACTCGAATATGACCTGGAGACGCACCAGCAGTAGCACCCCACAGGACGCTACACTGTAGGACAATATAATCGCAGCCATGGGAATCGTTGCCAACTCCCTCAGCCACGCGGAAAAACCCAACTGAGCCGTTTTCGCAAATATCGCCAATAGTAGAAATAGTGAAATAATTTCTAGTAATCGCAATTGCACATCATTCTGCAGAGAAATTTTGTTGATTTCATCGAAATCCAACGAATGAAAAGTGCACCGTATGAGAATCATGGCCACAATAAATCCGACGCTGGCCAGCTTATGCGGAAACGCTATGGCAAATCCCGTGGATATCGCCTTTCCTTCATGACAACTCAGAAAATAAAAAATTATCACCATGAATTCCAGAGAAATATATGATTGCAAAAGACCGTTCGCCGTAGCAAAAATAACCGTGACAAACGATAACGCATTTACATAAAGCAAAAATATCGGGACATTTTTTCTCAAATAGCTAATGGCATAAAAATTCATCAGAACCGTTATGATGGCTACAACTCCACCAACAACTACGCTCAGAGAATCGGACAAAATTCCCAGCGAACACGGCATATTTTCCAGTACCAGTAAATTATGCAAATTCCAACAGCTGGGCGACGGATTTTTTATCTGCAAAATAAAAAGTACAACGGAAATAATGGCCGTCACCAGCGAGGATACCGGCACGTAGTATTTGTATTTCTCGAACTCGGAAATGCGGTATAGAATTGCCCCCATAACCAGTGTAATCAGTTGCGACAATACTACATATTCCATGCATCATCCGCTTAAAAATCAGACAATTCCTCGGCATTTTTCCCGGGAATACCTCAGAATTTTCCTTCGTTTTTGGAATAATTTCCGTTTTTAAGAGTATAATATTTGTATCCGGTTGGAATAAAATTCAAAACGCAATATTTTTCGTCTTCTTTTCCATTTTTATAGTACTGCAAAAACTCATCTTTCCAGAACGCGTCTTTTCGCGATTTATCCGTTACCAACTCGAATTTGCCAAACAAAATCATGTTCTCCATGGTTTCGGGCACATAATAATACAGCGACGCGCAGTTATTTTTCTTTATTTGCTCGACTTTGGGACTACCTAGATCCGCCACAAAGTACAAATTTGCGACATCAGCGATTTCCCTATTTAAATCATTAACCAACGCTCGAGTTTCAGGAAAATTCTCCAAATTTATCGTTGATACAAATGCCACATCGCAAGTTTTAACAACCTCAAGTATTTCTTTTTTTGTATTACTCATGGGACTACCTTCCTTCAAAATATATATAGGATTGTTGCACTTGTAACCCAGGTTTTCAAGAGAGTTCTCGGGGAGTCGAGGTTTTTACTTTATTTTTCGAAATGAGCGTGTTTCATTGGAATCTGTGTTTTTTTTCGTTTTACTTTTCAAAATGACGTAAAAAGCTCCTTCTCCTCCGTGTGCTGCGCCAGCCTGTCCGTAGGCGGAAACGTATTGGGGAAAGTAGTCCTGTATCCATTGCTGAAAAAGTGAGCGAATTGCAGATTTACGAACGGAGCTTCCGCCGGTTATCACCAAAACATTTTTTATATTTTCCCCTAGACATTGTTCAAAAAAAATGTACAAGCTTTCCAAAGCTTTTTCGCGTGTAGCTCCATGTAGGTCCAGAATTTTTTCCGCCATAAATTTGCGAGATTTTTTTCTATTTATGGAGGTAACAGGCTCATTTTTGGCTGCAAATTTCCGCAACAATTCCCCCAATTTTTGATGGGGTTGCACTGGAACATCGGGAAACTGTATTTTTTGCACGCTCCTCTGTTTTACCCTTTCACATTTTATGGTAGTATTTCTCACAACCAATGGTTTTATATTAGGGATGTAGTCTTTCATTGTTTTTTGTGGCAAATTAAACCTCTAGTGGAGCGGTATGAGTAATTATAGCAGTAAAAGTAGCGTGTTTCGAAATTTTTTTATAAAAGAAACGGGATTTTTAGTAAGTGCCTTGATTCTGCTATCGGGTTGCGGTGGTTCCCGAGAACAGACGGGCAAGTATTGGCATCATGGCACCGAAAGACCATATGTTATAAAAAATGTAAAATATTATCCCCAGATACATTATAGGTACGATAAAGTAGGGGAAGCCAGCTGGTACGGATATGATTGTCATGGGCTATCCACCGCCAGCGGAAGAAAATTCGACAAGGATAAATTAACGGCAGCTCACAGAACTTTGCCAATTCCCAGTGTCGTGCTGGTGCAAAATTTATCCAACGGCAGAAAGGTTAAGCTTTTAGTAAATGATCGCGGTCCGTTTGCTTACACGAACCGAAGGATAATCGATGTTTCCCAGAAGGCGGCGAATATTTTAGGATTCAGAAGGCAAGGATATTCGAAAGTTCGGGTTACTTGTATTCCGTCCGAGAGTCGGGTTATGGCTTTGAAATACAGAAGAAAGCCCTACTGAGAGTCCCTTGCGCTACGTTTTTCCTTATTCTTGCAAGAAAAATCTCATTACGCAACAGTCTCTTAACTAAAGACCATTGCATAATGGACCACGGGCGAGCTTTTGTGTAAAATAGCATCAATAGTTATTGAAAATCAATGATTGGAAGGCTTTTAATGCTATTAATTTTGTTAAATAAGATATTAATCTTCCAACAAAGTTTGTCTATAGAGCAACGCGCGCGACATTAAAATATTTACAAGTTATTGTCACGTAGACTAAGAAAGTCCCTACTCTACTCTTAAACCTTCGCAATTCGAATCGGCATCAACTAAAATTCACACCAAAGCTATTATCTCCCATCAACATGATGTAGAATTCCAAAATGTATCTGAAAAGCAAAAAAATAAATGGGAGAATAGGGAGTGAATACTGTAAAATCCACAACATTTGCCAATGGAATCAGAGTTATAACCAAAAGCATAGCCGGCTTTGATAGCATTGCCATCGGCTATTGGGTTGGAGCCGGAGGAGTGTGCGAAGATAAATCCAATAGCGGCATATCACATTTTCTGGAGCACATGGCATTTAAGGGAACCACCACTCGCACAGCCCAGGACATTGCTGAAGAAATAGAATCGGTGGGAGGCTACATGAACGCCTACACTTCGAAGGAAGTTACCGCCTATTACGTAAAAGTATTGGGAGAAGATGCCAAGACAGCTCTGTACGTTCTCTCGGATATTTTGCAAAATCCAATATTCGCTCTGGATGAGCTGGAAAAAGAGAGAAAAGTTGTGCTACAGGAGCTGTATCAAACCAGAGACACTCCCGATGACATTATTTTTGATTATTTCCAGAACGTATGTTTTCCGGATCAGTCCCTGGGATTTTCCATTGTTGGATTGGAAGATGTAATAGCCCGCATTAGCTCCGACGATTTACGCAACTACAGGTCCACCCACTACAACGCCGATAATATTATATTGGCCGCTGCCGGAAATGTCTCCCACGACGCGCTTTTGGATATGGCACACGAAAATCTGCAGGCGTTCAAAGCAGATACATCTCCGGTGCATGACACCAAGTACGAGTATAGGAGTGGTTCATTTTCTGATGTAAGGGATCTGGAACAGGTGCACGCCATCATTGGGTTCAATGGTGTCGGCAGTATCGATCCAGACTACTATACCATGGCCATATTAAGCTCGATTCTTGGCGGTGGAATGTCATCGCGGTTGTTTCAGGAGGTTCGGGAAAAAAGAGGACTCTGCTATTCCATCTATTCGTTTTCGTCTTCCCATAAAAGAAATGGCCTGTGCGGCGTGTACTCTGCCACAACAGCAGATAATTTGGCGGAATTATCTAAAGTAGTAACCGATGTGATGAACAATATGAGACATAATATTTCGCAAAAGGAATTTAAAATTACCAAAGCGCAATTCAAAGCTAGTCTTTTGATGGCAGCCGAAAATAATACCACATCCTGCGAACAAATCGCTCACCAGACAAGGATATTTGGTCGTCCGTTGTCCCAAAAGGAAATTCTGGAACAAATAAACGCCGTAACCATCGACGACGTAAAAAAAATGATGGATAAAATTCTATCTTCGCCGGCATCAGTGGTGACGGTGGGAAAATGCGATTGCTCCTCCGTTCTCACGGCATTGAAATCCGGTGGAATCTCCACCTAATGGTGCCGCCATGACGCTCGCCGCGAAAATCATGAATCCGGAGATAATGGACATAACGGCGTCGTTGTGGATTTCGGCCTCGGCCGGTACCGGAAAAACTAAAAGTCTGATCGATCGCCTATTGGCTCTGTTGCTGAACGGTGTGGCTCCCCATAAAATCCTGTGCCTAACCTATACCCGAGCCGCCGCCGCAGAAATGCTGGGACGTCTCGGAAAATATCTCTACGACCTCCACCATATGTCGGACAATCGTCTGAAAAATGAGCTGGCAAATATGGGGTTTGGCGAAAATTTTTTTCCCATCGCTCGATCCCTCTACGAAAAAAGTTTAAGTTCCTCCGACTGGGTACAAATAAAAACCATCCACAGTTTTTGCTTGGGTATTATTGAAAAATTTCCCGTCGAAACCGGATTGCTGCCCGGCATAAAATTGTGCGACGAGTATCAGCGTCAACAAATGCTGAGCGAAATCATGACCGCCGTACTGCGGGATAAAAAAAATCATCCGCCGCTGGAGTTGCTGTCGAATTACACGAACAATGCCTTCGGGATAATCGAACAAAATATCGCTTCCATAGCAAAACAAAATTGGAAAATAGGAAATTTTTCTAGATTATACGCTGATTTTTTTGATGTGCCACTCGAGGACCTTGCTCTAGATTCCAGAGAATTGGACATTCTTCTGCTGAATAAATTTTTTTCCGACCAGTATCCGAAAATTTTTAGAGAACTGGCAGAAATTTTGTCCACAGGAAAATCAAGTGATATGGCAAAAGCAAAGAATTTTGAAAAAAGTGCCGCCCATTCCACCAGCGATTTCCTCGACGCTATTTTTACACGGGAATTAACACTGCGCGATAAATTATATACGCAGGACATAGCTAAACGTCGTCCGGATTTTCCCGATCGCCTACAAAAAATTGTGCAGCTGGCCCAGGAGTTTCTGGAAGAAAAGAAAAAATGCGTGTCAGCCAGAGTCAATGCGGCGTTTTTTTCAATTGCCGAACAGGTGCTGGAGGGATTCAAGTCACTGAAGCAGCAGAATCATTGCATTGACTTCGATGATGTCATAGCAATTACGGCGAATTTGCTCCATAACATGGAATGGGTGCTGTACAAAACCGACGGTGGCGTCGATCATGTTTTAATCGATGAGGCCCAAGATACATCTCCGGCACAGTGGGAAATCATAAAAACCATGACCGATGAATTCTTCTGTAATTATGGATCTTCCCAAACTGTTTTTGTGGTCGGCGACGAAAAACAATCCATATATTCATTTCAGGGCGCGGATTTTAAATTATTTCAGCAGATGCGCGAGTATTTTAAAAAACGCTCCGAAAGCAACGGCCAAAAATTTTTTGACGTGGTGCTAAAAAAATCCTACCGCAGCACTGGAAATATTCTCTCTTTCGTAGACGATGTTTTTCGTGCTCATTTTCCAAAAGTGGAACACGAATCCGCCAGATCCGCCGATGGTGGCGTTGTGGAGGTAATCGATCTGTTCGAAAATGATCCGTCGGAGGAGGAAAAAACATGGAAGATTATAAAATCCGACGATCAACCCGTGACCGCCGACAAAAAATTATCGCTGCATGTGGCGAGACTCATTAGCGACGCCATTGCAAAAGGTGTCTTCGTGCCGTCCCGAAAACGACCCGCCAAAGCAGCAGATTTTTTAATTTTGTTTCGGCGCCGGGATCGAAAAATTATGAAAAGCATCACCGACGCCCTAAAGGAATTTAACATTCCCGTAACCGGCATCGATAAAGTATTGCTGAAGGAAGAACTTATCGTGGAAGATCTGGTGACATTAGCGAAATTTGCAGTTTTTCCGTGGGATGATCTTGCCTGCGCTCGAGTGATGAAATCACCGATTGTTGGCATGACGGAAGAGGAACTGCTGGCTGCCTGTGTCCGTAGAAAGGACATGCATCTGTGGGATTATCTGCTGAAAAGCGATACCCTTTGCCATAAATATTCGCTCTCGGAATTGAAAAAGCATCAGGCCAATGCCTTTCGGTTGTCTGCCGGTGATTTTTTTATGACCGCCCTCACGAATGGCCTGCGGGAACGTTTCATCGCTCGACTCGGCACAAAATGCCTCGATGTGCTGTATGAGTTTCTCAATGTGGTAGCGGAATATGAAAGCAAAAGCACCGCCTCCCTCCAGAGTTTTTTGGAGTGGTTCCTGCGGTTTGAAAAAGAAATAAAACGCGAGTCGTTTGGCAATGAAAATGCAGTTAAGCTGATGACTGCTCATGCGTCAAAGGGACTGCAGGCGCCGTTTGTGCTGCTCGCCGATTGCCATTTCTCCAAAACCAAGAACGATGGCATTTTAAAAACTAACGATGCATTGCTGCTCTGGGATTTTCCCCAAGATATGGATGGAAGAATCCTGCGAGCCAAACCCATCGAGCAATTGCGCCAGGAGCAGTCGCTGCGGGATGTGGAGGAGTCCAAACGACTGCTCTACGTCGCCCTCACCAGAGCGGAGGACTTTCTTTATATTTTCGGACAAAAAGACGCCGCTAATAAAAAACTAAGCGACACCTGCTGGTATAACATCGTGACTGCGGCAGTCGGCGAAAAATTTACGGCTAGTACACGCCATAATCATGCTCTGAAAATATCAGGAGAGTACGTTTGGGCACCCGAGACCCATCCGGAACCAACTCCACCAAGTAGCGGCGCCATTTCCCTTCCGCCTTGGTTTTTCGAAAAATTAGAGGAACCATCCGCCATACCAACGAAAATCGAAGGAAAAAGTACGGAAATCATCTATGGGGATTGCGTTCACATGCTGCTGTCGGAGGTCCAGAAGTATCCTCGGACGCTCTTCGAAACATTTTCCCGTCACCTGCTAGATAAATTTGAGCTGGACGACAACCTCAAAAATAATGCCCAAGCAGAGGTTCAACGGCTGTTGGCTATGTCTGAGTATGATTTTATTTTTGATGAAAATTCCCTGGCAGAAGTGCCTTTTTTCCACAATGGCCAGGAAGGCAGATTCGATAGAATCGCATTCCCAAAACCAAACGAAATTTGGATAATAGATTTTAAAACCGGCCCCATGAAAAAAGAAATTCCGGCGAATTATCGAGAGCAATTATCGTTTTATAAAAATGCCGCTCGGACAATGTATCCGAATAAAAACATAAAAACAGGCATTCTCTGGACAAGCGCAGCCAAACTGACAATGCTTCCGGATAAATAATTTTAGGGCCTTAAAACTAAGCGAAATCCTTGGGATCTAAATCCTGAAGGGGTGTGGGAGAATATCTGGGAGTATCTTTCTCGTCATTAGAAGCGAGGAAGTATTTCATCCTGTCCAGAACTTCTCCAGAAGACTTTTCGCTTTCCAAATTAACTTCATTTATCATCATGTTCATGCCCAAACTATAGATCACTTAATTTAGGATATAATATGCCATTCATAACATCTTAACGGAAGGATTTTACTAGTTTGTTCAATAAATGTCCATACCAAAGTTACAAACTTAATGAAATTGAACCGGAAACGCTTCCCCAACTCCAGGAAAAGCGGTGTCTCGTGAATTTTCTTCGCGCTATCCATGGCTTGGGGAATTTATTTTTTTTCGAAATGGCGTAATTGCTAATTACCGTCGTTTGTATAATAATGAGACTGCATAATGAGATTTTTCTTGCAAGAACGAGGAAAAACGTAGCGCAAAACCGCAGTGTACTGCCTGTACATGAGGATCTGAGCAACGGATTTGCTGAAGTCGATGGCGAGAAAAAGCCATTAGGCAACAGTCTCATAATAACATTGCCGTAGGTGGCGATTTACCGGAAATAGGGTTGACTTTATGCTAGATCCATTACATCAATTTACAATCAAGCCGATTTTTAACATAAAAATCGCCGGTGTTGATTTATCGTTTACGAATTCGTCGTTTGCCGTTTTAGTGGCGGTAATTATTATTTATCTGTTATTTTCGATTGGCATCCGGAACAAAAAACTGATCCCGGACCGAATGCAGGCGCTTAGCGAGATAACCTACTACTTTATTGCCGATCTGATAGATGAGAATATCGGTTCCAAAGGCCAAAAATATTTTCCTTTTGTTTTCTCCATATTCCTTTTTGTATTATTTGGTAATTTGGTGGGAATGATACCCTATATGTTTACTTATACCAGTCATATAATTGTTACATTTACGTTGGCGATGATCGTATTTTTATTCGTGACAATTTTGGGCTTTGTGAGACACGGCCTGAAATTTTTTAGGATTCTCGCTCCGGGAGGAGTACCGAAGCTTTTACTGCCATTGTTGGTTCCCGTTGAGCTTATTTCGTATTTGTCAAGACCCATTAGCCTATCGATACGACTTTTTGCCAATATGGTGGCGGGCCACACCATGATGAAGGTCTTTGCCGGTTTTGCCGTGATGTTGGGAGTGTGCGGCATTGCTCCGGTTTTGGTAAATATTGTCCTAACGGGATTTGAAATCGCCATATCCATACTTCAGGCTTACATTTTCACAATATTGACTTGTGTATATCTGAATGATGCTATATATTTACACTGATGTGTTTAAATGGAGAGAACAATTATGTCACTGGAAATAGCTCGTATGTTTGGCGCCGCCGTAGCTGCATTAGCACTGTATGGAGTAGGGCAAGCTATGGGAAAATTATTTGCCACATGGATTGAATCTGTGTCAAGAAATCCAGAATCGAAAGACAAAGTCAATATGACGGGGTTTATAGGATGCGCGCTAACAGAATCTATAGCGTTATTTGTGCTTCTTATAGCTCTATTGATTTTATTTAAACCTGCTTGATTTTTTTTATAAAAATATGGTGATGCATTGCCACAGTTAGCAATAGAAACCTATGCTTCACAAATTTTCTGGGTGCTCGTTGGTTTTCTGGTGGTTTATCTTTTTATGTCGACGGTGGTGGCTCCAGACCTGGAGGAAACTCTGGGCAATCGGATGCTGCACGTGGAGAGCCTCCAAAAAACTGCAGCCCGACTTAAAGACGAAGCAGAAACGCTGAAAAAAGAAGCTGACAACGCTCTAGAAAATGCTTTTTTGGAATCCTATAAAGCCGAATCGGAGCTGGTGTCATCGTTTCGGGAAAAGAGCATTCGGGAAAAAAGCAATTTACACGAAGAGTTTTCTCAAAAGTCCAAAATGGAATCGGCTACACTGGCTGCATCTGCGGAAAAAGCATTCCAGGAGGTAGTGGCTGATATCAAAGATGCTCTGCTGGAGGCTGCTCTGGAAAAAATCATCTGCCATGGTAAAAACCAAAAACAGCAAAAACATGACTCCTGAATTAACAGTATTAATATCTTTTTTGGGATTCGCCTGGATATTTTGGAAAAAAATTTATCCGTTGCTGGCGAAAAAATTGGATGAACACATCGAAACGGTCAAAAAGAAAATCAGTGACGCCGAGGTACTCCGGGATGAAGCATACGCGGCTCTAAAGCAGGCCCAGCTAAAAAAAATCGAAACCGAGGCCCTCATAGAAGCCCATAAGATTAAAACTGAGCAAAAAATTAAATTGTTATATGAGGAAAATGCGAAATTAATGCGGCATACCATAGAAAGATATGAAACATCCATGAAAACTCAGCTGGAAGCGGAAATCGCTAAACAGAAAAATCAGCTGATCGAAAGATTGTCGAACGTCCTGATTGAAAAACTGGTGGAAAGAATCAATGATGGCAGTTGCTCACTGGACACTAGGCTTGAGAAAAAAGATCTAAAAAAATTATTGGGATCCCAGAAACACCAAAATAAAAGCAATTAGTCTATATTCCAAAAGATTCGCAAGAATTTTATGAATGAAACATATAAATTTAGTTTCTATCCACTTGGCTTTTCTGCTATACTATCTGCGTTTCGGGAGTGTGGTGGAGATTTTTTTTCGAATAGAAAAATAAAAGCGAAATAGGAACTTGATTTTAGTGCGGGAGTGGGGATAGAGTAAAGTTCTTTGATATTTGTCGACGGTTCCGTGGTCTATATATGCCGGACTAGCTCAGCTGGTAGAGCAACTGATTTGTAATCAGTAGGTCGTTGGTTCAAATCCGACGTCCGGCACCACCTGAAATTCCAACAAAAAATGATGGTCTGAGAGTCTCGAAAATTTCTTATTTTCGAAATTTTGTGGCGGTATTGTGGCGTTTTTTCCATTTGCATTTATTTTTGAATATTGGTTTTTGATAAAAAAAAATATAGCTACGTCGCGTATCTATGATTGT
>JAITQS010000052.1 GCA_031288795.1 Holosporaceae bacterium
GGAGCAGTGACTGCATTTGCCTCCAAAGATATATTACCACCAGCACCACTATTACCATAACTACCTTCACCACCTTCACCGGCGGTAAGGATGAAGTCGCTGGTAGTAATTATATCACCTGCCTCCAAAGATACATTACCACCAGCACTTCCAGCAGCAGCACTACTATCCTTACCGCCTTTACCGGCACCAACGGTGATGCCGCCGGTAGTAGTTCTTATATCACCAGCCGTCAAAGATACATCGCCACCTGCACCACCAGCGTATCTCCCAGCGTAGTTACCGTCGCCGGCAGTAATGATAATACCGGCAGCTTCTATACTATTTGCCTCCAAAGATACTTTACCACCAGCACCACCAACACTAGATTCATTTGCAGCACTATTACCGCCGGTACCACCATTACCGGCGGTAACGGTAATGTTACCGGAATGTCTTATATCACCAGCATCCAGAAGAACATCACCACCTGCGCCACCTGCGCCACCAGCGCCAGTATTAGCTGAACCACCGCAGCCCCCTCCGATGTATAATTTGCCCGCTACTGAAGGTAGCGTCATGGAAAATGGATGGCCATCTGTAGCAACGACGCTGCCGCCCTTGCCGCCATCGCCGCCGCCGCTGCCCTCACTTCCATTGAATTGTTCATTTAAACTAGTATTTGTAGCGCAATAGCCTTGGCCGTTGTAACTACTGTCACCATAGTAAGTTTTGGGACCGACAAAAGCGCCGCCGCCATCTTTATTTTTGTTGGCATATCCGCTGTCGGCATATTGGCTGTCGCCACTACCAATGTAGCCGCCATATCCGCCATATTGGCCACTCTGGCCGACGCCGCGGCCGCCTCCGCCGATTATGTAATAATCGTCGGCAATGGTGGAAGTGAAGGAAAGCAGCGAAACGACTGAGACGCTCAGTACCAGTCCTGCGGAGGCGGAGCGTAGCCACCTCCACCAGTCGCAGAGACGCCGCTGAAGAGGCCCGAGACCTTTAGGGGTAGAATTTTTCCTCGTTCCTCCAACAAAAATCTTGTTAAGCAACGGTCTCTTCTCTTCTCGCAAAATATTTTTCATAACTCAATCCCTCCAATACACTTACTCCCCCCAGTTCTAGCCGAAAAATCCTAAAAGAAAGTTAAAAATAGAGCCTCCGCAATATGGGACCGTACACCTAGTATTTTTTTTACAAAAAAATATTTTTTTAATATTTTCTTAACAATTATTTGCTATAAAGTCATGAAGGGATTTGCTCTGGAGCTATTCTTTGGCAAAAGGCATTTGCTCTAGCTCTTTAAAATTAAATAGGAGAAAGACATGAAGCGTACTTATTTGATCGGTCTTGCGACCATTGCTTTGCAGGCATATTTAAGCGCAAATGATACTCTATACGACAAAAATACAGAACCAGCTTCCCAAGAAGATTTTTCACCGTCTGTGGCCAATGAGGAAACCTTTCTCAAGCAGCAAAAAGATATTCTTTCGAGCCAAAAAGAATCGTTTCAGAGCATTTATGCGCTGAAAGAACTCTGTAGCAAATCCCTTGTTATTACTGCGGATTCCCTAGAAGCGCTAAAGCTAGATCCGGAAACTGCCTATCTGAAATTGGATATGTACGAAGGAGCCAATCTCCCAACCCTAATATCCGAAGCCCTGTCGTATGTTCTGAGTAGAGCAGACCCCGTTTTCAATGAATTGCTCGATAAAATAAAAAATAATCAAAAGCTGGAAAGCAATATTAGCAATCTGTTAAATTACCTGAAAGAACTAAAAAAATACGATCACGCAAACTTCGATGACGAAGCATATCTGGCAACATTCCAGAAAATAACGAATACATTTATTATTCTAAACTCGCTGATGTCGTCAGATAACCAGCTCAATGAACACTATTTTTGCGATTTTTTGAAAATTTCCCAGAAATTCGTATCTCTGGCATTTGTCCGCTATAATACAGAAAAAATGTTGAACCTAACGAGAACATACCTCGATGGAATACAAGGAGTCACATCGAACTCATCGGGATCTTTGTCCATAAACATCCCATTGCCAATATCAGGAGCAAGCGCAACCATTGATGCTTTTGCCTCCAGTAATTCCTACGGCAGTACAGGACTCTCCTTCTACACTGTTACCTCAACCAAAGGAGTAAAAGCTGGACTCACCTTCAGCGTACTTGTGGCCAAAATATCCGCAAAAGGCGGAGCCGAAAAAGCCGCTGCAGAGCTTTTCTACTCCCTCGAAGCCTATATGGATTACCTCAACTCCTTGCCGCCGGTTAGCCTCAACAAAGCCCCAGCAGCAATCCAGGGAATGACGGAAGCTTTGTCGGACAGAAAAACCATGCAGGAAAGAGAACGTGAAGCACTCGCCTGTAACGGTATGTTCGAAAGATATCTCAGATTATTCCACGCAATACCTAATACCGGAGTATCCCTCCAGTGGGTCGACGTCACAAAAGCAACAGCAACAGATAAAACTGCCGAAACTGCCCTCTCGGCCGAATTGTTGGCTAGTGCCGCCATCCCTCTCTCAAGTCTCGGAATCACCCTGAAAGGATCAAAAGGAGTAAAAAAATATAGCAAAGACCTTCCCATGATGTCCATGGTGAACGACGACTTCACAATCGCTGACGGACATCAAATCGAAGAACTAAAAGAACTTATCGGTAAAAATTTCGATCTGTCCGAAACAATCGGCGATTCAAACTTCCTGCTCGGTAGACTAAACGAATATATTTTCGCCCTCGAAAGAATGGCCTTTACAACATCCAAAAGTGAAAAAGAAGCCTACAGAAATAAAAAACATTCCTGCGAAAAACAGCTGGCACCAAAAAAAATCATCGGTAGCTACGGACGTAACGGCGTATTAAAAGCTTGCATGCTAACAGCTGCCATCCTGAGAAAAAAATTACCCGACAATAAGGTGCAGGCGCTCCGATTCAAAAAAATCCACGAGCAGCTGCACAAATTATCGCTGCTGAGCGAATTCTCCCGCAACGAAACCGGCTTCAGAAAATTCTTCGGCTTTGGAAAAAAAACTGACATCCCCCTGGAAGCAAAAGCTGACGTCAGTAATTTGTCGGCAACTTTTACAACCGCAATCCCGATGGTAGGAAATGTAAATGTATCCCTCACAAGAAAAACCGTGAAAGGTAGTCCGTTTTTGCAAGAAAATGGAAAATATATAACTCTGAAATTTTCATTGCCGGTAGGTTCCGCCGGCGTAGTCGGTATGAGAATCCTTCGGGAAAAATTCAATAGTGTATTAACCCGAGCTAAAACCAAAAAATCATCAATCGTTATGGAAGACTTCCTGGATATGCGTAAGTTCTTCTGGGCTAGCGGAGCAAATGTTGGCGTAAATATAGCTGGAAAAGCCTTGGCCGCCGCAGGATCTCCGCTGGGCGCATCGTTCTATGCATCAAGCGACTTCACATTTGTCTGGAAGTATGTGCCTCCTCTAGAGGATACGCTTTCGCCTAAGCCCCTTCCGACACAATCTAAAATAGTGGAAAATAAAAAAGGACGATGGGTATTGGATTTCGTCGTAGTCGCAACCGCTTTCAATGGCGGGATAAATACCACAAGCATCATTCCTGTTTCCCTGAAACTCAACGCATCCCTAGGAAAATTAAGCAAAAGAACAGGACCTAATACTTTCCACGACCTGTTTTCGAAATTTAATGCCCTATCCCTAGGAAAAGCAGACTCCCAGTCCAACGTAACAACGGCCATCGACTCCTTGTTGGCTGGACAATCGGGACAAATACTCAAAATATTCAAAAACGTCGGAGGAATGAAAGAAAATGCAGCATTCGAATTGCAAACGCTGTACAACGATCTCCAACAGAGCATAACGAACGAGTCGGATAAGAAAAAATGCAAGACTTTGTTCGAAGACTTTACCAAGGCCTGCGTCGCCATCAGTAAAAATACCCCCGAAGATACTAACCCTACCGATTCCGGAGAAAGTGAAGTTAATCAGCTAACCAATGCCGATAGCGAAACCTCAAATCAAGAGGAATTGAAAAGGGCTCAATTCAAAAATGCGTTTGATTTGTTCCGAGAAATTGCCGAACTGCAATACACTTATTCATTCAAACCCTATTACAACGATACTTTTAAATAAAAATATCTCACGAAAGTAATTAGTAGAATTAGGCATTGTACTAGGCAAGATCTACCCCGACAGCCAAATTTTTGGCTGTCGGCGCGTTTTCCCCGTCTCAAACGGGTGCAAAGTGTCAATATTCGACGGTTTATTGCGGCGATTATTTATATTCTTTATCTTAAGACACCTTTTATGCGATCTATTACATCCGTCAGAGCCGTATTATGACCTCCTCCAAAAACTCCGATGATCTTATATTGTCCGTCGCCAGAGTCTGTAACTATTGAAGATCCACTATAGCTCGGACCAACCGACATCATGTCAAAATTACGTGGGCTCGAACCAACCGACATCATGTCAAAATTACGTGGGCTCGTAAATGGTGGATCGCCATAATGATCAGAAGCTCCAGTAGTCCGAGAACTAAGGCTTTGTTTCTTTAGATTCCAGCCGGTAAAAAGTTTCTTCTTATCGTCATTTGATCCCCCGTCAGGATGATTACTATCCGTCAAAATTGGGTTAAGGGGACGACCGTATCCCACCAGAAAACATTCTTTTCCTTCACTAAAATCATCAGGAGTGGTTATGTCAACTCCCGTTGCTATATCTTGGGGTACAGGGGTTTTCAAAATAAGAACGGCAAAATCAAAGAGTTTGACCTCCTTGTTAGTAGTTTTTTCTTTTTCATAGTACGCACACGCATCCTCCATTCCTTCAGGAACGCGAAAGCAGTAAATTTCTTTTACGGGAATGCTAGCTGCTGTTGGGCGCCCTTTCTTCCACACATTGAAGGCATTCCTATCTGTGTCTGGTGTAAACCACATGTGCTCTTCAAGAGGATCAGCCTCTCCTTTCGTGTTGGATAGGTACACTCCGTCTACAGGAGTTTTTGATATAGGCGCATCAAAAACCCCCTCAGTAGAAGCACTAGGATGATTATGAAGAACTGTAATTACCACTTTTCCTTTAAGAGCGGCCGGCATTCCATCCCAACTGACCACCGTACCGGTACCTGTAATTCCATCTTCAAATCTCTTTTCTACTCTTCCAACAAATTTGGCGATTTGATCATAAAGGCGCCCTTGCCTTACTGCATCTGCAGAAAGGATCATTTTTTGGATTGCTTCAGGCAGGCTATTAGCATCGTACGTCTCATTCATAGCTGCTGTTAACTTATCTTCTCTACCATTAATGTGTTCAATAACAGGTGGTATAAGTCCATTATTGCCACATAATGCTTGGAAAAATGGCTTAATATTCTTAGGAGTAACCATAGTAGCAGAAGCTTCATCACCTGGGGCTACCTCCAAAGGTGTTAAATATTGATTCACCAACTGCTGCGCTTCCTGCTGCGCTTCTGTTCCCAGAACGGTACTAGGCAACATAATATTTATGCCTCCTAGTAACAATAATAACAATAAATTTTTCTTCATTTTTTTCTCCTATTTTTAAACAGTTAACGAACAAATCCCAAAAATATTTA
>JAITQS010000044.1 GCA_031288795.1 Holosporaceae bacterium
CAACAACAATCATTTGCCCCCCCCCCTCTGACAAATAGTAGAAACAAGTCCGCTGATTTTCAACGGACTTGGGGGAAATAATTGCCGATTATGCCTATCTATCAAAATGTTCCGCTCTATCAAAATGTTCCGCATATGAATACTCCTCTAAATACACTTCTCATCTATAGCATATAGGTGTTTAAGAAGGAGTTAAGCTAATTGAATGCGGATCGTCGCCGTTTGCGCTGAATTTGAGCTGTATTCGCTGCATCACATTCCGGGAATCTATAAAAATTTTTGCTAAAATTACTCCCCCCGGATGAGACCATTGCCAAATCACTGCTCTTGGATAAAATAAAAATAGACCCCATATGATATATAATGTACACTAAAAAACATGCAGTCCAGTAGCTCTACAAAACGAAAGAATAACTCATGAAAAAGAAAACTAAAAATTTCCTGTGGATCTACGGAAAACACGCCCTGAAAGCAGCTTTGCTGAATCCCGCAAGAGAAATTATTCGCGTCGTCGCTCTGGAATCTTGTAAAAATTTTTTGGAAGAATGTCGGAATGCCGATAAAACAATAAAATATGAAATTGTAGACAAAACATTCTTCAACGCCACTTTCGGAAGCTCCGCTACCCACCAGGGATGCGCCGCCTATGTAAAAAATCTTCCGGAATACTCGCTCGAAGAACTTGTAGAAAATGTCGCAGATAATCGTCCGTTCGTTTTTCTCGACCAAATCACGGATCCACAAAATATAGGCAGCATTCTAAGAGCTTCAGCAATTTTCGGAGCACGAGCCGTCGTCCTAATGGAAAATGGCAGTCCGGAACTGACCCCCGCCATGGCTAAGGCCGCCTCCGGAGCTCTGGAAATAATCCCTCTGGTGCGGATAGTGAATTTCGCCCACAGCATCAGCTTCCTGAAAAAAAAAGGATTCTGGTGCCTCGGATTAGACGAAAAATCCACCCAAACTATCACGGAAATACAACTAAATGATAAATTTATTTTCGTCGTCGGAAGCGAAGGTAATGGAATGCGGCGATTAACCCTGGAATCATGCGATTTTCTAGCAAAATTACCGGGAATCGGAAATTTTACCACGCTGAATGCCGCTCAGGCTGTGACAGTGTCACTCTACGAAAGCCTTCGCCAGCGAAAACTATAACCGTCGGTCATTCTATTTGTAAATCCTAAACTTTTAGGAAATATAATAAATAACATAGACGATTAGTATGGAATATTATGAATAAAATCGTTGCTGTGCTCGGAATTATAGTTTTAATGACCCTCTCGGGGCTTTTTTTCTGCGTTGGCTTTTTTACCGGTACAACAATTTTCCCCAGCAGATTATCTCCGCTAGAGGAAAATAAAAAAGAAAAGGAAAAAGCCTTGACCCTTAAGGATATAGAGGATATTACCGACGTTAAATCAGCTACTATTTCGGAAAAAGTAATGGGGATTCTGGCGGTAGCCGCCGAAACTGCCTCCGACAGAGTATCAATGGCTATGGCTAAGCATAAAATCTTCGGAGATGATTCCAAGATAACAGTCGACTCCCTCCTGCGAGAAATGGCTGCTAACCACTCCGTCAGCGATGATTGCTCCTACGACAAAAGCGTGACCCAGCTGAATACTCCCCCACCAGCAGGAGGACATCTGGAAGGAAAAAAAATAGTCTTCATCGGGTATTTCAAAAACAATATAGCAATGCAAATTCAAAAATTACTTACCGGAAAAGGATATAAAGCCCATATGGAGAGATCCAAAAACGGAGATGGTGGAGAATCATTTGTGTTCTGCGGTCCATTTAAAAAAGAGGAAAACGCTAACAATCTTGTGGCATGGCTCCTAAAACACGATTTTTCCGAGGCGAGAACCATAAGTGTCTCCAATGAAACTATGGAGGAAATTCTCTACGATTTCATCAATGACGACTCCAACATGCCGGAAAATGTCGAAAAAGAAATTCCAGAAATGGATCTAAGTCAACCAAGTGCCGCAGCTTCGTCAGAGATGGTGCCAGCGGTAACTCAGGAGCTAACTCCAATCGCGGTTTCGCCAACTGAGGCGAAAGCTCCTGCAGCAGCAACTGCTGAAGCATTGCCTCCAACGCCGGCAGCAGAAACGACGCCGGTGACTCCGGTGACTCCGGAAGTAACCGCTTGAAATCAGACGAAAATAGAAGCGCCGTCAAGTCTTTTTTTCGACGCAAACCAAGCGGTTCTTCCCAATTGCCCATTGCCCAGCTGCAACGGTGGCACCGATTGCGGAATAATACTTAATTTGCAAATGAAAAAGTCTCCCAAATACTTTTTTACCAAAAGCTTCAGTTGGCCGAGATATTTATCGTTGGTCAGGAATTTATATAAATATTCGTAATCTTTATGGCTGATTTCGATTTCTACGCCAAAAGACGACGGCGGAATTCGAGAGCCTAAAATGGAATTTTTCCCCAATTGCAATCCACATTTCGATTCAGCGGGGAGCGGCTTCGGGGATAGCGCTGTTCCCAGAGGAATAACATGCGACCTCTTGTCCCAAAATGGCCGAAATTGCCTTAGGCGGGTTTCAAGACCAAAATAAGACAGGATGACCGCCTCCAATCCAGCGGCACTTTTTTCCTTTGTCCAAAAAAGATAGGCGAGCCGGGATAATTTTCTATCCATGGTCTCGGGATTTTCACCGAAAAACGTCCCAATACTGCGCACCAGCATGCAATTTTTGCGATGATCCTGCAGCGTTAAGTATCTGCGCCGACTGATTTGGTAAGAAATTCCCAGTAATCGCGAATTAAACATGTTCAAAAACGACGCTATGGCCATGTCCTGCTCGAGACCTCTCATAAAAATAAGTTCGGCGTAGGGAGTGGGCAGCGGCGCATTCAATCCTGCCAATGTGAGGCGTTCGATGTAAATGGTGCTGAAACCATCCTTCTCGGATATTTTTTCGATCTCGGTGGCCCGCAAATGAAACGAATTTATACTTTGGGTCCTAAATGGAGCATGAGCGATGTTGGTTTCTTTGCCAAACGATACCGCCGCACCATGTTCTAGAACGTAGGCCGCCATTTCAAAGGAAAATTGCGTTGGCTTTGATTTCAATGTCTCCACTAGAGATAATTTTTGCTGCCGAAGTGCTGATCCCATCGTTTTACAACTCCGTTTTTAGAAACGTTTTTCACCGACACTTCCGTAAATGTATTAATGGAAGTATAGGTGGATAAAAATTTTGCTATAACCATACTTAGCGGTAGTCCCATGTTGAAAATATATTCGTCGAACAATATTTCGATGCTGGATCCACGGACGAATCCGCTCCAGGCCTGGTCATTTATTCTTCTGGCCACAATGTCGCTGCCTATGGACACTATGGAATCCACCTCTTCGGCTATGTTCGATCTGCTGATGTCGGCAAATATGTTTAGGACTTCTTTTAGTTTGTTGACGCCGTCGCCACTGAACGAAATAGAATTTAGCGATAACGCCGATACCAATTTCCACAAAATTTCCCCACTTTTGAGACAGGGTTTTTGGATGGTCGGACGATCGGCGCAGTATATGCGTTTGACCGGAGTGGATATCTCTATCTGCAGCAGTCCGTTGACGGGAATTTGCTCGGCGGCGTATCTATTGGTGCAGAATGTGTGGGCATAAAATATTTTGTCGGCGGGAAACTGGGGATTAAAATTCAAATCCACAAACGACACGTACACGTCTTCTCCCAGCGCATCCTTGAGATAAGATTTTTTCCGTCTGGATTTCCATAAAATTGGAGAAGTGGAAGGGGCGAAGTCGTGAGCACAGGAAAAAAATTCTTTTATCTCTACTTCGTCGTTATTTTGGGGGTCGACGGCAACCATTTTTTCTATGGTGTATATTTCATGGCTGTGATAGCGGCGATAATCGGGCACCAGGCAGTACTCCACCTGCCTGTGATCCAATCTAAGCGGCTCCGACAGCTTGGAAAATAAATTTATCGCCGGCACCGAAAAGAGCGAAAAATTGTCGGCGGCAACCCGCATAGACACGTTGTGATTCATGGGGATATACAAAGAAAATTCGCCGCTCAGCGGAGTAGATGCCGGAAGTAAAATGTCGAATCCGTAGAATTTATCCGGAAACGAGAAATATTCCTGCAGTAATCGGAATCCTTTGTGGATGGAAGGAGGGTAGGGGAGCAGCGATTCGTTATCCTCCAGTCCCACCGGAGAAATTTTGGGAAAAAAAGCAAACAGCTCGCCTTTTTGAAAAATAACATTTTCTTCACTGGCGAAGATGGCGGAAAAAATTTTTCCCCGCAGCAGAGCGTCGGCATGTATATATATTCTGATTTTGCGAGGAGTTTGCGATCCGGCTACTCCGTCATATTTCAGACTGATTTTCAAAAAATACGTAGATCGGGCATAGTAGGCGGGAATATGCTCCTTTTGAACGACGGCGGCGGAGGTAATGGCCAGCGGCCAGATCTGCATATCGTGGGATGTTCGGAAAAAGCAGGTTTCGCCCGTATGACTGACGGTATGGAGAAGAGTATTTTTCGCCACAACGGTCCCCGGAGATTTAGATGCCCGCTGCATATCAACATCAAAGTAGGCCATGGTGCAGGAGGGAATGGGCAGCATAAGGGGCTTGTATAGTACGTCCAGCAAAGTCGAGGCCACCTCCGGAAACTGATCATCTATTTGCTTTTGCAGCTTTCCGGTGAGAAATGCGAAACTTTCGATCATGCGTTCCACGTGCGGATCCGAAGATTCATTATGGGAAACATCCAATCTTTTGGCAATTTTAGGAAATCGAGCGGCGAAATCACTGCCGGCACTCCTTAGATACGAGAGTTCATACTGGTAATATTCCGCTAGTAGATCAATGTCGTTTTTTATCATGCTGCATCCAGTACCATGGGAAACGAAAGCAATGTCCGACGATTTTCAATAATTACGGTGGCGTCAACGTTGATACACAAAGAAGCGTGATCGCTGCCAATGCTCAGAATGCTGCACTTGGCGTTGATGAGACGCGGCTCGAAGCGGGCAATTACCGCATCAATGCGGGATTCCAGTTCCTGCAGATCAAAAACGTTGTCGGCCGAAAGTGCGCCGGTCATGTTAATGCCATAGGCAAATGGTATGGCACTGTTTTTCTCCACATAATCCTGCCAGAAAATCGCAACTCGCGTATTAAGAAGCCGCGAAAGATCCGCTAGGATAGAAGCCTGTAATTCTTCCGGGGAAGAAAATCTTTTGGGTTTTTTTTCAAACGGCACATCGGTGTCTTCGTCAATTAATTTTTCGAACAGCGGGGTAATGGCGGCATTAGTCATGTTTTTTCTCTATCTCAGCTACTTTCGATCTCCCATGTGGCGAGATTTACCTTGGTGGCGGAGGTACCAAGTTTGCTATTATCGTCTTTGAAGTCCGTATAGGAGTCCGAGTAGGATGAATAGCGAAAACTAAACGCCGCAATGTCTCCTCTGCGCTCAAATGATTGAACAATGCATTTGGAAAATTCTTTTTCTTCCAGAGCTTCCAGTTTTTTGGCGATGGGCATGACTTTTTTTATAGTAATTTTCGCGATTTCCTTACCGTTGGCGAGATACCCCTGTACCATGGCGCAGCTGCGTCCCGGGGGCATGTATATTTTCACGTCTTTGGCACAGACGGTGCTGTCGGAAGATTTTGCTCCGTCGAACAGCGAAAATCTAGATACGGCAAAGTCAATATCATAGAACCGAGCAAAATTCTTCAACCCATCCAGATCCGAAGAAAAGATTTTATCGGCGGAAATCACCCAAAATTGCCCATGATTGCGAGCATTATCATTGTATTCAACGATATCCTTAAATGGATCCCGGCAAAAAAACGGATTTACAAAACCTTCCATATGAAAACTCCCAGCTGCAAGGTTAGGGGATAAGTGTTAATAAAGTGTAAACGAGACCGTCATTTTCGGGATTTTTTTCTCGGGAATGAATGTTAAATACGAGAATTTTTTGGGAAATCCCCGGAGGGCGCTCCAAGAGTTCCTATTGGCGAGCAGTTTCTAATCTGGATATAATTTCAGCTGTGACAGTGCTTCTCCCAGGACCATCGTCGCAGCAACGGCCATATTTAGGGAGCGGCGCTGCGAAAGCATGGGAATTCTAACCTGATATTTTAGATGGGCGATGTCCTCCGGCAGAAAGCCATAATGTTCGGATCCCACCAGCAAAATGTCATTGATGTCGTAGGAAAAATCCAGGTGACGCGCCGCTGAAATGTGCTCATTGGATTCCAGGGCGACAATTCTTCTGTCCCGATATTTTTCCCGAAAGGAGTCGAAGGAGTCATGCAGCAGGTAATCTGCGGTTGCCAGGTAGTCCATGGCGGCTCTTTTTAGATTTTTATCGCTGAATATGAAGCCAAAAGGCCGAATTAGATCCAGCCGAAAACCCAAACAGGAGGCCAATCGCAGTAATGTTCCGGTATTTTGAGGAATTTGTGGATGGTACAGAGCAACATTTAGCATTTTTGGGATGTCTATTCCTGGTTCTTGATTTCATAGAGCAGCCACATCTGATTAGCGGATATTTTTTTGCGATTGAAACTCCAGACGTCCGTGCGTACTTCCACGTAGTCGGAGTTCCCCTCAATGACCTCGCCGAGACGATTTTTTAGCACATTGCTCTGCTCGGTGACGAATTTCACATCGAGGAATACGTCGTTGCCTTCAATGGTGACGTCGATTATTTCGGCGCTGATGAATCTCACCAGCAATCCTTCCAATTTTTCTCGTCTGTTTTTTCTATCGTCGATGGCCAGGGAAAAAGCGCTGTACATTCTTTGGCTTAGCAGATTATTCAGGGTGTTTTTGTCCTCCTCGGCATAGGCTACGAAAATTATTTCGAAGGCTTTTTTAGCTTTTTCGAGAAAATCGTGTCCGTTGAAGGTTGGAAAAATTTTCGACAGCTTTTCGATTTTTTCCTGTATTTTAAAATCGGGCGAAATTTCTTTTACGGAATTTTCGTCGGGAAAAAGGTTGTTTTTGGCTTCTGCTTCAAATCCGATGCGCATACCAAGAATATCATTGAGATGAATCAGCAAAAATACCGTTATGCATATGAAAAAAATCAAACTTAACATCTTATTTCAACATTTATTTAGATATCCTGCGAGTAAATTTTTGGAAGCGTCACGCCGATTTGCCCCATATATTTTCCATTGCGATCTTTATAGGAAATATCACAGATTTCCGAGATTTTGAAGAACAGAAACTGACAAATTCCTTCGTGGGCGTATACTTTTGCCGGCAACTGGGTTGTATTCGATAACTCCAGTGTTACGTGTCCTTCCCATTCCGGCTCGAGTGGCGTGACGTTCACGATGATGCCGCATCTGGCGTAGGTGGATTTTCCCACGCACAGTACGAAGACATTCCGCGGAATGCGAAAATGCTCGACGGTTCTGGCGAGGGCAAAGCTATTGGGCGGAATGGTGCAGCAATCGGTTTTGCGATTCACGAAGCTTTTTTCGGAAAACTGTTTGGGATCCACGATGGCGTTATCAATGTTGGTAAATATCTTGAATTCGTCCGACACGCGGGCGTCGTATCCGTAGGAGGATAATCCGTAGGAAATTATTGATTTTTGGCTTAATTTATCCGCAAAGGGATTTATCATGGAATGTTCTTCCACAAGTTTACGTATTAATCTATCACATAGCAGCATATTTTTTATCCTAAATTAGCGCCTCCGACGGTTATGCCGTCGATCAAAACACTTGGTTCTCCCACTCCGACCGGAACCCATTGGCCATCTTTTCCGCAGGTGCCAGTGCCTGGATCCAGAGCGAAATCATTTCCTATCAGGGAAATTTTTTTCAAGATGCTGGGGCCATCTCCCATGAGCATTGCTCCTTTAATCGGAGCGGTTATGCGGCCATCTTCCAGCAGATACGCCTCGGAAGCGGAAAATACGAATTTTCCAGAAGCGATGTCCACCTGACCGTCCGCAAAAGACTTGGCGAATATTCCTTTTTTTACGCTGGAAATCATTTCTTCGAAGGAACTATTTCCGGATAGCATAAAGGTATTGGTCATACGCGGTATGGGAAGACTTTCATAACTTTCGCGGCGACCATTGCCGGTGATCGGCCATCCCATGAGCTTAGCATTCATGCGATCCTGCATAAATCCGACTAATTTTCCATTTTCGATGAGGACGTTGCGTTGGGATGGCGTTCCCTCGTCGTCCACATTGATGGATCCGCGACGATTTTCCAGGGTGCCGTCGTCGATCACCGTTACGCCCGGCGCCGCGATATGTTCTCCCAGCAGATTGTGGAACGACGATGTTTTTTTGCGAATGGCGTCTCCTTCCAGTCCATGACCAATGGCTTCGTGCAGCAGAATACCTGTCCAGCCATTACTCAATACCACCGGCATTTCTCCCACCGGTGCCGGAATGGCCTCCAATTTTATGCTTGCCTGCCGCAGAGCTTCGTCCACGTAGGACTTCAGGGCAGACTCGGAAATTAGCGGCTCGTAGCCGTGGCGTCCGCCGCCGGAATGGGATCCCGATTCTAGAATCCCATCTTTTTCCAGCACAACGGACACGCTAAATCGCACAAGAGGCCTAAAATCAATACATTTTTCACCGGAGTCCTGGAGTATGCTCACCACTTGCCAGGAGCTGTCCAGAGTAGCCAATACCTGGCGGATATGCGGAGATTGCGAACGAGTATAGGAGTCAACGGATTTCAGAAAATTTATTTTATCCTCCAGCGTGCGAGAGTTTATAAATTGCTGCGGAGCATACAGACGGGGAGAAAAACTTGCGTTTTTTATTTCAATGGCGGATGTATCTCCGGAAAAATTTTCTCCGCTGACAAGGGCGACCGCTTGCGCCACCGCAGGAATCGTCAGGGAAGAAGAGTAGGAATAGCGGGAAGCATCTTCTCGAAAAGTACGCAAACCGAATCCTCTTTTGCTACTGAAGCGGGAAGTTTGCACTTGACCGTCTTCGATGCACAAAACTTCCTCTTCCCGGTATTCCATAAATAATTCGCCGCGATTCCCGCCGACAAACGCTTTCAGCGCCGTTTTTTCCATAGCATCCAAATCGCAAATATTACTAAAAAAATCTCCGTACGATGACATGTTGGTTTGTTCCTACTTGCTATCTTTATTTTCTGCGCTGCTGCGTTTTATTCCCGAGACGGCGGCGTCCAGCTCCACCTGGGTGCAGAATCCCAGCAAAACCGGATCTTTCGGACGAATTTCGCTCATGCGCGCATGCGTTTTATCCCGCACCGACTGCACTGTGTTCTTGGTGGTGGAAACCAAAGAACATATGCTGGAATCACCCAAATCGGGGAAAAATTTTATCAGCCATGCGATCGCATTGGGCCGCTCCTGTCTCTTTAGAAGAGGAGTATACTTTTTCTTGGACTTGGAACTCGTTACGATATTTTTTTGCGGTGCCATATGCAATTTCTCTGTGGGATTCCGCGAACAGCGCTCGATCTCCTCCCGGGTCAACTGACCGAGATTTACCGGATCGATGCCAATCATGCCGGCCGAAACTTGCTCGTCGGCTAAAGCTTGAACTTCCAGCGGATGCAACCCACAAAAATCCGATATTTGCTCAAATGTAAGAGCCGTGTTTTCAATCAACCAAATTGCAGTGCCCTGAGGCATAATAAGTGTTGCCATATTCTTATCCATTTATAATCTGGCGAGTATTCTACACGTTTTACTTACGAAGTACAATAAATCTACATTATCTCAAAATCGACATTTGGGAGGTGTCCTAGAAAAATTTTCTGAACCGCAGTTTTTTGTAGAAAAATCACTCGCCGTCGATTATAATACTCCGTTGGATGGGAAATGTTTTTCCTAGGGCCTAGTATGTTATGTATTGTTTGAGCTGTTGAGGTGTCATGAGTAAAATTTATACGTCGCTTCTTTTGGGTACAACTCTGATTTTTGGTTTGCCGCATACTTGTTTCTGTGACAACGACGTCGCCGATGCCGGCGCTGCTAAAGAAGACAAATGTTTGGCCGCTAATGCTCCCCGGAAATTTGTGGAGCAGGTGATACAGGACGCCATTTCTTTGGTTTCCAGCAATATTACCCTGAATCAATTCAAGGAAAAAATCAAAGATATTGTGTCCGAGACTTTTGCTACGGAATCCGTCGCTCGGTTTATTCTGGGGAGCAATGCTAAAAAAATCACGCCAGAAGAACTAAAAACTTTCATGGATGCCTGTACCAACATGATGATTTCGTTTTATTCCTCCAAGCTGTACGAATATAGAAATGCCAGCGCTGAAGTAATTAAAGTTACCCAAAGATCCCCAAGTCACTGGGTGGTACGCAGCCAAATATCTAAAAAAAGCGGAAATACATCGGATAAGGTGACGGTGGATTGGTCCCTATACCTAATAAATGGAGCTTTGCGCGTATTCGACGTCATCATAGACGAAATAAGCATGGGACAGGCTCAAAGAGCAGGAATTTCCGGAATAATCAAGAAGAAAGGCCTAAAAAAATTCTTGAGCGATTTTGCTCAGGAGAATAAAGCATTAAAATAAAAACATTAATTTAGAGAAAAAACGCATGCGTGTACCCATAAAAATTCTGGAAAATGGAAACGAATTGGCCATTCCCGCCTACGCAACCGAAGAAAGCGCCGGTATGGATTTGCGAGCAGCCATAAATGCTGATACCATAATAAAACCAGGAGCAAGGGCGCTAATTCCCACCGGAATTGCCATAGCTCTTCCATTGGGATTCGAAGCACAGATTAGGCCAAGATCCGGATTGGCCCATAAATATGGCATAACGGTGCTAAATAGTCCGGGAACCGTCGACAGTGACTACCGGGGAGAATTAAAAGTCCTTTTGATAAATTTCGGAGAAGAAAATTTTGTGCTGGAACGAGGAATGAGAATAGCTCAGCTGGTGGTGCACAAATGCGAGCATGTTTCGCTGCAGGTCGTGGATTCCCTGGACGAAACCATTCGTTCTGAAAACGGCTACGGTTCCACTGGCATAAGATGAGACTATTGCCTAATGAGATTTTTCTTGCAAGAACAAAGAAAAATGTAGCGCAGGATCCTAGTGCGCTACCTGTATATGAGGATCTGAGCAACGAATTTGACGAAGTCGATGGTGAGAAAAAGCCACTAGGCAACGGCCTCAAGATAGGTTTTGGCAAAGTAAAAGGAGAATATATGCGCAGTCATTTTTTAGTGTGTTGTTCGTTGGTAGTGGTGGCCTGTTCGTCCCAAAAAGACGATCTAGTCAAAAAAAATGTTGATGCTTTATACAATAAGGCATATATGGAAATGAAATCCGGAGAATATTCCGAGGCAGCTTCCGATTTTAAGGAAATAGAGGTGCTGTTCCCCTACGCGGCCAGGGCGAGCATGGGACAAGTACTGTCCGCCTATTGCTATTTTCTAGCATCCAATTATCAGGAAGCTCTGAAGTTGCTGGAAGTTTTCCTGAGATATCATCCATCCCATGAGCTTGTGCCCTATGCGATGTATCTTCGTGCCATGTGCATCTATATGCAGGTGTCATCGGTGGGACGTGACGCCAAAGCCGCCAACGAAGCAAAACTTGCCTTCGTAGAACTCGTTAACAAATTCCCCGATTCAGTTTATCGGGATGACTGTCTAAAAAGAATTATTATACTCGATGATGTGATCGCCGCCCACGAAATGTCCGTTGGAAGATTTTACCAGAAAAACGGAAATGCCCTTTCCGCCATCGGCAGATACAACTTCGTCATAACCCGCATGAGACATACCAAGCACTGTCCCGAAGCCCACTATAGAACGGTCGAATGCTGCCATAGCATCGGACTTAATACCGAAGCGTCCGAAGCCTACAACGCTCTGCTCCAAGAATTTCCCGGAAACTACTGGAGCGAAAAAGCAAAAGCAGTCATCAAATTTCCACCCCATAGCAAAAGCGATGTCTCTCTAAAATAATAAAGAACTTCAGGAACACGTAAAAAACAAAATTGCTTCCCAATCATTTTATGGCAGCATGTGCCATATTAATTTGGGTTAGATAGCGAAAATTGCAGAAATCTGACATTTCCCAATCCCTAGCTCCAGCAATGGGATTTTGATGCTAAGACTTCAGCGCCTACTGCAAAAACAAACTGTTACAAAGCCAAAAGAATAAAATATTCTCTTCGGAGCGAAAAATATTCGTCCAAGGTAAAATTATCTGCAGCTATTATAGTCTACAAATATAATCTAACCGTTTTCAAACCACGGTTGCAGAAAACGTCTTTATGAGCTCTAATATTTTTTTTCTCACAGACGAATCCTTAATTTTGTAATAAGCTTTTAAAAGGTCTATGGATTCCTTTTTTTTGCCTATGTCAATGTTGTAGCCTAGCTGATTTTCATCATTTAATGTTTTTGATGGATTATCAAAGCCATCCGTAAAAAACGATACATTAACATCCAGAAAATTCGCAATACGATACAACATGCTGGCACTGACTCTATTGGTACCTTTTTCATATTTTTGAATTTGCTGAAATGTTACTCCAAGGTAAGATCCAAGCTTATCCTGACTTATGCTCAACATGGATCTGCGAAATTTTATTTTATTCCCTATAAAAGAGTCTAAATTTTTAGATACTTTTTTTATTTTATCAACATTATAATCTAAAGACATTCTTATACCTACTACAAAAACCATAAAAACATGCACAACAAAGATATAGCCTTTGTTACACAACCGTTACCACACACATATTTATTATTTATGTGTGCCAAATTATTTTGAAAACCTACGACAGAACAAGGATAACGCGCTCTAATTCTGCGAACAGCGTTTTCAATAAAAAGTAAGCGCATATCACAAGGATGTATGTGCTACTTTCTAGAGCAGTTGATACTCTTCCGTTTTTTCGGAACACCAAAGTGGAGTTTGCTAGAGACTGCTGCCTAACGGCTTTTTTTCGCAATCGACCTCGTCAAATCCGTTGCTCAGATCCTCATGTACAGGTAGTACATTGGGGTTTTGCGCTACGTTTTTTCTCGTTCTTGCTAGAAAAGCCTCATTATGCAATAGTTTCTGCTATACCAGGAACAAAACTTCCCCTTGGGCAAAGTCTCCATTCTTTTAGCTATTTCGAAAAAATTGCGATTCTCAATGGCTCGTTCTTCGTTTTTACTAAAATTTTAATCAATCTGCAATAGGTATATTAAATTTTTTTATATTATCTCGATTGTATCGCGGCTATTCGAATTTGTAGAGACGTTGGCAAAGGAAAAAACAAATGAAGCACAGAAGCGAACTATATAAAAACGCATATTCGCCTCTGAATTTTTCGCACATTATGCCGCAAATTTCAGCGGATATCATGTAGGCGCCACCGATGGTGCAGTAGAATATCCCGACGGCGGTGCCCCGCAATTTTTTACTTATGCGTTTATTGATCATTGATAGAAATATCGCTTGTATGGAGGCGTGTTGTCCGCATAGTATTACAACGGAAGTGAAGAAAATACAGCAATTAGCTGAAATTGCCGCCAAAACATAGGATGCTCCGGCCAAGAGAAGACAAATTCTTATTAGCTTACATTTTCCGAATTTATCCGCCAGTAGTCCCATGGGATAGGCGAATATTACTTGTCCTAGTCCCATAAAGGCCGTGGTTATGCCCGCCAGCGCCGGCGAAGTAATGCGACCTGCTTCTAGGGTTATCAATGATTCTCCGAAATGTCCGAGTTCGCAGAGAAAAGCAAATGTTATCAGCGTGAAAAATTTAGAATCCAGCGAGAGTAGGTATTTTTTTTGGAATGGGTTTTCGAATTTTTTTGAAAAAAAAAGCTATTATTTTGTTCTTTTATTTTCAGCAGTGGAAGAATTGCCATTAGAGCAGGAATCGAGGCGGCCATGAAAAGCATGGAGTAATTTCCGCCGGAAAAATACATTATGAGCACGGCCAGCGATGCTCCCCCGATGGTTCCAATGGTTTTCATGGATTTTGCAAATCCAAATGATTCGCCGAGTTTATTTTTATCACTGAGATCAGCCAATAGTGCGTCTCGGGGACTTGCCTGAATGCCGCTTCCGAGGCGCTCCAGCAGCGCTATGGGCAAAATGCTCATCAGGGAGGTTGCGCAGGAAAAAACCGGCTTTACCAGACAGCTGGTGACGCATCCGAGCAGTAGCAGCAGTTTTCTATTGCAGATGTAGTCGCTGATTGCTCCGGAAAATATTCGGATCATGTAGGAGATGAACTCACCAATTCCGTCAATCCATCCGATTTGTGATTCCGTTGCTCCGAGATCGAATTTCAGAAACAGCACCAGATGCGAATACAGCATCTGAGTGGAGACACTTAGCAATAGTCCGTAGAGAGCCACCAGCTGGATCGGTTTTGGTATTTGGCGCAGCGAAGCCTGCAGAGCTGGCAGAATAGGCATTAGGCGGCCAGAACCTTTTCCAGATTTTCCATAGCTTGTTTTTCGTCGATTTGGGCTACGGCGGCGTACTCGCGCATCAATCGGCAGAGGGCCTCTTGATAGATCTGACGCTCGCTGTAGGAGTGCTCCGGCTGCGTCGCTGTTCGATGCAAATCCCTCACCACCTGCGCTATGGAAATCGGGTCGCCGGAATTAATTTTCGTCTCATATTCCTGTGCCCTACGACTCCACATCATTTTTTTCGTTTTGGTGGGAACACGCAAATAATTTATGGCTTCTTCCATCTCTTTTTTGGTACACAGCTTTCTAATTTTTTTGGAAGTAGATTTATTTAAAGGAAGGCGAACCACCATTTTATCTTTATCAAAGGCAATGACGACGACTCTTAGCTCGGAACCCGAAATATTTTGTGTTTCTATTCCTTGCACTATGCCTACTCCGTGAGCAGGATATACAACCAATTGTCCTTCTTCAAATTCACTATCTTCCATTTATAATCTCCTAAGCTATTGTATCTCTGTTGGGGGCCGGCAATTTCTCGAAGCGGAGATGGTTGACAAACGACCCTTTTCAGGTATCTTTTCTCCGAATACTGCTTAAATTCCCCTAACAGACGGCACAGCGAAAACACTACTGTCTTCTGGTGCATTCATTACTGGGGATCTTGAAAAAAAGCCCAATTAGTAACCGGTCCGAGTATACATGAGTAGAACCTGGAGGACTCCAACTTTAACCATAAATCTTCCACTTCTTTTGCGACTCTGTCCTACTGTATCAAAAAATATTTTCGGATCCAACAAATCTATACTAGCACTTTTTTAATTATTTGAAAAGATTAATACTTGCGATGAATCGAAGATTGCCTAAATAAAAATAGAAAATACTAGAGAAAATATCTGGATTTTCAGTAAATTAAAAAGAAGACCGATCTTGGAAGCAGTTCCTCTACTTCTGGTTTCAAAATCTATAAAAATCTTCGTTTTTCTACTAGCATACCATGCTAGTGTTTTTTCACAGTAGATTTTGCGTAAGAAATACACAACTCTAGGTATGTAATTAGTTCCGTGTAGACATAACGTAATAAATTACAATGTATGGCCCCATATGGTGTAGGCTTTGGGGCAGAAATGAATGTTGCCAAAACCACAAAATGTAAGGAATCCGAAGAGTGGAGTATTTTAACCTTGTTTTTGGAAGACCAGAAATACTTCGGGTGATTCATCTAAATTGCGAAAAATTAAAAAAGCAGGCGATGGATTTTTTTTGTGATTTTACGGTATTGGGGAGAGTGTAAAATAAAAAAAATTATCATTTTTTTGATATTTTTTTTACATTTAATTATGTATAATGGTGAATATTAACCAATTTAAAATTCGCGGAGGAAAGGCTATGAGGAAAAAAATATTATCCAAAAGGATATTGTTTATGGTTTTTGTTTTTTTTATGAGTGCCAATTGTTATTCCATAAATTTTTCCGGTGGAAGCATTAAGGTAAACAACTATGAGCGGGCATGTAACGCTAGGATTGAAATTCTTCAGCGACTGACAAATGTTGGCGGAAGTCAAGCGATAATTGACGAATTGAGGAAGATGGTGGCGACAGTCAAGAATTGTCCTCGCAATTTGGACAGAGTACTGATGTTGGGAGCAATTCGGAATACGGTATCCAACGCTGACACTTTTATAGGCAGTCATCCAGCCTTACCGGAGATGGCGCCACCTATTATTGTTGCAGCAACACCTGGCTCCAATAGACTGCAGCATACGTTATCGCAGTCCAGTTTGGGGAGAGAGACTTCAGCGCAATCAAGAGTTGCGGCACCAACAACGTCAGCTCCGGCACAGCCAAGAGCCGTAGCACCGACAGCTCCAGCTCCGGCACAGCCTAGAGCCATAGCACCAACAACGTCAGCTCCGGCACAGTCAAGAGCCGTAGCACCAACAGCTCCAGCTCCAGCTCCGGTACAGCCAAGAGCCGTAGCACCAACAGCTCCAGCTCCGGTACAGCCAAGAGTTGCAGCACCGACAGCTCCAGCTCCAGCTCCGGTACAGCCAAGAGCCGCAGCACCGACAGCTCCAGCTCCAGCTCCGGCACAGCCAAGAGCCGCAGCTCCGACAGCTCCAGCTCCAGCTCCGGTACAGCCAAGAGTTGCAGCACCGACAGCTCCAGCTCCTGTAGCTCCGGCGCAATCAAGGGTTGTGGTACCAACAGCGCCAACTCCTGTAACTCCGGTACAGTCAAGGGGGACTCCGCCGGTAACGTTAACTCCGGAAATCCACCATTCGCTGCCGCATCATTTCAATATCATCCCCGAAAACGAAAGAAACGACACAATCGCCTGCCTTACCAAGAATCTTGGAGAGCACATTAGCGCAATAGAAGGAAATGATTATGTGGTAAAATGCGGTAATGACTACCTGCCGGATTGGTTTGCTAAATTGTCGGCGGAATCTATACCCAATACCATTGCCGGCGTAAAAAAATTAATGAACGCTCTGAGCGTTCGCCAGGCAAAATCTATTTTGCTCTATAATGATGCTTATTATTTAAAACCAATGCTGGAACCATTCGAAACAAAAACGCTACTAATGACCGCCCTAAAACTCCGCGCCTATGAATTGTCCGCCAATGATCCCATTGTCAATTTATTGAAAATAACAGACGATACCTCCTATCAAAATGTGCAATTAATACTTAATTCTTCCCCTGAACTAATGTTCTCCCTGGGCTTATTTGAATCCATAAGCTGTGCGTATAGATTGACCGGATACTACTCCGACACTAAAGAATGGCCATTTGTCCCAACATTTAGCGGAAAATTTCAGGTAATGTTGAACATAATTTCCGAAAGTAAAGAAGTCAATAATCCAATAATACGTATGCTGTTCGAAAAAGTAGACTATAAAAAAATGCACCTAAAAGAAAATTGCTCTTTGGGAGCTGATATCCTGGCAGAATTGTCCAAAGGATCTCCCCTAAAGCGCTACGTGGGAAGTGAAGAGGAAATCACCAATGGAAACAAATACGTTGCTAGGGTTTTCTGGGACGTAATGCGTGACGTACTGGGATACGGTCATCTAGAAAGTATTTATTTCCTCGATTTATATTTGACCAGTCAAACGAAAAATGAATTTCGTAACATGATGTGCGAATGCATAGCTGAACAAGAAGATGAACTGAAAACTTCAGAAACAATATTGGCCACTGCCCATGAACAAATGACCGGTAAAGCTACAGTAAATGCATTACAAACCTATAGCAATAAACAAAGCGGAGCCTGTGGGTATCCCGCATATTCACAGCAGTATGTGCAGTATATATTTTCAGCCATGCGGCGACGACTCGACAAATTAAAAAACAGCAGTCCGGAAACCCAGCAGGATATCAAAAGGCAACTATCTACAGCCATGGGATTACTAATACAGGGCTACAATAACTGCGCCGCCGGAGTCAATAAAGCGCATGAAGAATGCGTATCCATGCTGCTCCCCACCGACGACATCGATAAATTGTCCTGGAAAGATTGTCTAAAAGCCGCCGTCTGTAGCACAATTTTTAAAATTAAAGAAGAACTATTCAAATTTAAAAGTCCAAAAAATTTGTACTTATCCCCCCGAGGAGCACAGTTATTCGATGCCGATAATAATATCAAAGACGATGCCGTAGAAATGTATAAAGAAACAAGTATGGGAGAAACAGGCATCAATTTTCTCCTAAATGGCATGTATGGCATAGACAAAGCAGATCAAAACACAATGACCTTGGTGGGAGGAAATAACTCATTCGAAGATATTCGACAGTTTTTGCTCATATACCTCCTAAATGCTAAAAAACATAGCGAAATCGTAGAAAAAGCATGGCAATCTCTGCGGGACAATCCAGAGACGGCCCAGTGGGGACCCGGCGGAAGCAGACAATTTCGCTGGGCAGGATACGATTTGAAAAATGGCGCTACTATGCCATATCTCTACGAATCCATTTTTCCTAGTCTGTTGGTGCACTACTACTCTCCCCTCGGAGATGTTATGTATGGAACGCGGGTGCACGACTACAAAAGTTCGACGTATAATAACTATTCTATGAAATTTTACGAATATCAAGCCGTCGTTAAACAGTTGCTGGCGGGGGTAATCGGAGATACGGAATTTATGGTATCGCTACTGCTAAAGGAACCGCTAACTGAATTGGCATTTGATAAATTCTTTTCTGCCCATGGCGTTGAAAAATTCAAGCTCAGTAGGGATTTTAAACCAAACGTAAATTCTTCGTCTCCAGTTGGAATTGCCAAAAAAATTCGAGAGGAAAAAATAAAATTTCTGGCAATGATGCTCCGGGATCATTTATCCCTCATGAATATCCACTAGAGAAAGCGGCTGCTTTTCCTATATCGTTGATATTTGTTGGTATTTGGGACCGTTTTACATAAGTTCGTTGCGGGGATCCAGGTGGTGTGGTCCTGCGCAACGTTCCTAGAGACTGTTGCCTAATGGCTTTTTCTCGCCATCGACTTCGTCAAATCCGTTGTTCAGATCCTCATGTACAGGTAGTACACTGCGGTCTTGCGCTACGTTTTTCCTCGTTCTTGCAAGAAAAATCTCATTAGGCAACAGTCTTTTCTACTTCCGGGACTCTAAATTTAGCCAATGTTCGAATTTTCCAATTTTCCAAGATAAATTGAAATTTTTTATCATGATTTTTATTTGGGCATGTTAAAAAATGCTTTAGTTTCTCTAACGACTATTTTTCTAAGTCCTATTAATCCCATCAGATTGGGAATGGCCATTAGTCCGGTTGCGATATCGGCGACCGTGAATATCATATTAATTTTATAAAAAGGTCCTATGATAACGAAGAAAAGAAACACTATATTATATATGATTATGGATTTGGTTCCCCACAAGTATTGGACGCATTTTTCTCCATAATAATTCCATCCGATGATTGTGGTGAAGGCGAAGAACAAAATTCCTATATTTACGACGTACTTTCCAATTTCGGCTATGCCGAATCCTATTCCGAAGGCGTGGGATGTTAGTAGAGCTCCATTTATGGTGCAGGTAGACGAAAAGATGCCAGTCTTAGCGGAAGTAATAACCAATACCACTCCGGTCATGGTGCATATAATTATGGAGAAAAAAGCTCCTGTCATTGCGATGAGTCCTTGTTTTGCAGGAGAATTCGTTTGGGCAGCGGCAGAAGCTATTGCGGCACTGCCCAATCCAGACTCGTGGGAGAATATTCCTTTGCTTATGCCCAATTGAATGGCAACTAATACTGAAATTCCGAGGCTTCCTCCCAAAATAGCCTGCGGATAAAAAGCTCCAACGATGATCAAATATAGCGCATTAGGAATCATGTTTGCGTTAATGATCAGCAGCAGAACGGCGGCGCCAACGTAAAATATACACATGAAGGGAACGATTCTTTCCGCAACGTAGGCAATTCGATGTATTCCTCCAAAAGTGACAGTTGCTACCGAAATTCCAAGCGCTATGGCCGTAAACCATAGCGGAATTCCAAAGGAATGTAGGGCTGTTGCTATTGTATTGGCCTGTGTCCATGTTCCTATTCCGATGAGAGCCACCAACATTCCAAAGACGGCGAAAAATTTCGCCAATATTTTGTTTTCCAGTCCCATTTCGATGTAGTACATGGGACCACCGGCGATTTTTCCGTCTGCTCCGATTCGGCGATATTTTATGGCCAAGAATCCTTCGGCGTATTTGGCGGCCATTCCGAAAAAAGCGGCGATCCACATCCAAAATAGCGCACCAGGTCCTCCGGTGCTAACGGCCAGAGCCACTCCAACAATGTTTCCGGTGCCAACGGTGGCGGATAAAGCAGTGCAGAGAGACGCAAAATTCGATATATCTCCCATTGATTTGCTGGATGCATCATTATTTTTTTCCAGAAGATATTTTATAGCTTGTTTCAAACGAAAAAACTGCAAAAAATTCAATTTAAAAGAAAAATATATGCTTACAAATGCGAGAATCGAAATTAACGGTATTCCCCAGATTGTCCGGCTTATTATAGTGATAAAACTTTCCATTCGTTCCATAAAAAAATTCCTCCTAATGCTTGGAGGATAAAAGACACGGCAATGACATCCAGTAAAAAACGAATGTTTTAGAACCGATCGAATTATCCTCTGTTCTTTTACCTGAGAGTTTTCGGCTTAGGAAGCCTTGCTCCTTCGGTGCCCAGTAAGCGAAACAATTGACTATTGGACTTTTTTTGCAATTAACTTCAGCGGATTTACTATTACGGCAAGTACATTCAAATTTTGTGTGATTGTACAAGCGGCTGATCCGTCTTGTTTTTGCAAAAACATCCAATTACCCAATGTTTTCTCTCCATGAGTCTCTCCAAAGTTTTGTCCAGCAACGATACTTTTGCCTGAGATTTTTTTATCCTTCGGCGGATCGAAAAACGATCTCTCTCCCGATGCCTTCATCCAAAATGATCGACCGAGATATTGTGCCATAATTAGGTATTTTATTGCAAGCAATTTTCGAGGATTTTAGGGAAAAGTTCAGGGCCATTTAATTCTCCCCAATAATATTGCGCGCTCCGGTGATTCAACCGGGATCTTGCGCAAAATATTTGATGGCAAGCTACTGTATTTTTTTGACTAAAAGTGGCTGGATATCTCTTCTTGCGAAAGAATTAAAGAGCTCTGGGAAAAGTTACATAGCAAAAAGCGAAGCCGAGCATCAACTACCTTGGGATACTTGACTATATTATCGCAATACATCAAAATCATTAGCGTTTTGAGGAAGCTGGGAAGTTGTTTCCCATGTAATTCGGGGATTGGTTTTGTTTGAGAATTTTATCCAGAACTATGGATACTATGCAGTTTTTTTGTGTGCCTGTATTGAGGGAGAAGTTGCAATTCTGACGGCGGGATTTTTGTGTCGGCATGGTATGATGTCTCTTTCTCTAGTGATGTTGACGGCTTTTTTGGGGACTCTCATGACGGAGCAGGGATTATTTTTTGTGGGCAGGGTATACGGCTCAAGACTTTTAAAAAAATATCCTCAGTTATCCAGCAAGACAGAAAAGGTTATGGTTTTTCTAAGGAAATACGACTCGGCGTTTATATTTGGCTCGAGATTCGTCTACGGGATTAGGAACATAAGTCCGATTGTTATAGGAATGGCAGGCATATTGCCGCTGAAATTTTCGACGCTAAACATACCGGCGGCGCTGATATGGTCTGTGCTGGTAGCCGGGGCCGGGTATCTGTTTGCGGACATGCTGGAGTTGGCCAAAGAGCATATGAAATTTGTGCAATATGCGGCATTGCTGGTGCTACTGATTGCCTTTGGCTATTTTATCTACAGGAAATCGAAAAAAAGGGATAAATAGAGTCCGAGAAGCAAAATATGCAGACATGGCTATTGTATTTATTTCGGATCAATGTTGATATAATCGAGTGTATTTGTTTTGTATATTGCGATATTGTAGTTAGGAGAAAGAAAAATGGAAAAAATAGTTAGGGAAATGGTTTCTCTTGCTTGTCTAATTTTTTTGATTGGTTGCGAATGTTCAAAAGATGTCAGTGTAATCGATAACGCTGCGGCCCAAGATGGTGCGATGGTTATTGATGATGAGGGTTTGCGTAATTCGGCGGCGAATTTTATTGCCAATGCCGGAGATAGGGTTTTCTTTGCCTACGACAGGTCGAATATTTCTCCAGAAGCGGAAGCTACATTGGCACGTCAGGCGGAATGGCTCCAGAATAATCCTTCCCGGAGAGTGCTTATTGAGGGGCACTGCGATGCAAGGGGAACTCGGGAGTATAACCTTGGTCTCGGAGAGCGCAGAGCGGATGCAGCAGCCCATTATCTGATAAATCGTGGAATTTCCGGAGATCGCGTTAGAACTATTTCCTATGGAAAAGATCGTCCGATTGCGGCGCAGGGGACCACCGAGGAAGTTTACCGAATGAATCGTGTTGCAATATCTGTGATTGAATAGTCCACCAGGTCGGCAGTAATTGGTGACTGGGGAAAAGATCGAGCGAAAAGGATCGCCCGTGGAGGATTATGCTATGTTTTTTGTTGTTATTGCGGGGGTGAAGTGACGAGGTGGCGAAGCAGTCCGGTGAAACACATTTGGATATGTGCGGTTTGGGTAATGGGGATATCGCCGCGGTAGCAGAGGCAGGGGGGGCCGATGCTGGATCGAGACTATTAGGCGACAGTCTCGGATCTACCGTGGTGGCGGTTCTGCCCCTGGGTCCCTTCGATTCGTTTTTTTCGTATTTGTGCGACCGCGAATTGGCTCCCGGCACCGTTGTGGAGGTGCCGTTTGGGCGGCAATATATTTTGGGCGTCGTTGTTGACGGCGCTATAAAAACAGACATAAAATTAAAGAGTATTAGAAAAGTTTTTGCCCACAACATAGGAGAGATTTCTCTGGCGTTTTTGCAATGGGTATCGGCCTACACTTTAATTCCTTCTGGAAATGTCTTGAAAATGATTCTGGCTGAAAAATCTATTTTTTCCCCCAAAGCGGATAGAAAAAAGAAGGTTGCTGATTCACTAGTCCAAAGCGGATCTGATAAATTTCCGCCGCGGTTGTCCTGTACCAGGACATGGGCGGAGATTGCTCTGAGTAGAGTTCAGCTGGAGGCGCTGGATGGTATTCGCCGCGGTGGTTCCAGGCCATTTCTGCTGCATGGAGTCACGGGGTCCGGTAAAACAGAGGTGTATTTGTCGGCGGCCCGGGATGTTCTCCAGAATAACAAGCAGGTACTAATCTTGTTTCCGGAAATCGCTTTGACCAACCAGATCATCGAGCGTATAGAAAAATATTTTGGCGCTAGACCCGTTGTGTGGAACTCGATGGTTTCCCCCAAAAACAGATGCAGCGCTTGGCTCAGTGCCATATCCGGAGAGGGCGGCATATTTGTGGGAGCGCGGTCTGCTCTATTTCTTCCGTTTCGGGATCTTGGCATGATCATCGTAGACGAAGAACATGATTCCTCCTACAAGCAGGAAGAGGGAAATTTCTACAATGCCCGTGATATGGCCATTGTGCGGGGACATTTACAAAAAATTCCCGTAATTTTGTCGTCGGCAACTCCGTCCCTCGAGAGCTACATGAACGCAAAAAATGGTAAATACGGATACACTCTTCTGGAACACAGATTCGGCGCGTCGCAGATTCCCCCCATATATCTCATCGACATGAAACAAAATAAAGTCGATGGTTTCATATCGCCAATTCTGCTGCACGCCATAAAAAATACTCTAGAAAAGAAGGAGCAGTGTCTTATATATCTCAATCGCCGGGGCTATTCTCCAATTACGCTGTGCAAATCCTGTGGGGAAAAAATCGCCTGTCCCAATTGTACCAGTTGGCTGGTGTATCATAAAAATATCGATAAAATGATATGCCACCATTGTAATCACAGGGCTTTCGTTCCCCCCAAATGTCCCGTTTGTGAGGAAGAAGGCTCCATGATTCCATTTGGTCCCGGCATCGAGCGGGTCTTCGACGAATTGCAGGAGAAGCTCCCGGAAGCCAAAATAAAAATTGCTTCCTCTGATACTATGGATTCCGGCAAAAATATAGCTCTGATGTTCGATAAAATTTATCGCAACGAAGTTGATATCATAATTGGAACGCAAATATTGGCAAAAGGTCATCACTTTCCTAATATTACGCTGGTGGGAATCGTCGATGGTGATTTGGGACTCCACGGTGCAGACATTCGGGCATCGGAAAAGACCTATCAGCTTATAAATCAGGTTGCGGGACGCGCAGGACGGGCCGAAAAAAAAGGAAAAATCCTGATACAAACCTTTAATCCATCCCATTCGCTCTTTGCGGCGCTCCAGTCTACGGATCCCAATAATTTTATGGAGATGGAAATGGTGTCTCGCCAAGAAAATAATCTGCCTCCGTTTTCGAAATTTGCCGCCATAATTATTTCCGGCACCAACAGAGAATTAACGGAAAAAATCGCAAAAGAGCTGGGAAAAGCAAAAATAAACGATGTATCTTTGCTGGGGCCGGCACCGGCTCCGATTTTTTTGCTCCGGGGAAGGAGCAGGTGGCGCATTTTGCTAAAAACTTCCAAAAAAACAGCCATAAATAATCTAATAAAGAAATGGTTTTTGGCGGTAAAAATTCCCAAAAACGTTAAAATTCAAATAGATATCGATCCAATTAATTTTTTGTAGGTTAACTCTTTATCAATGAATTTGTTTTATTCTCTAGATTAGAGTAGATGTTTTTTACCTATTCTATGTATGATAAAGGTAATTGCAATGGTTGAGAGTACGCAGCATACACTGGACCGAGTTCGTTCTCCGAGAGTGCACATCACCTACGATGTGGAAATAGGTGATGCCATAGTGATGAAGGAGCTACCGTTTGTCATAGGTGTTCTAGCTGATTTGTCAGGTATGCCAGCAGATGAACTTCCTCCTCTAAAATCGCGGAAGTTTGTGGAAGTTGATAGGGATAATCTTCCGGGATTTATGATCTCCATTAATCCGCGCTTGGCTGTTCAGGTGAAGGACACTCTGGGAGACGGATCTGATACTTTGAATGTGGAATTATTTTTCAAGCACATGGATGATTTTGGTCCCGTGAGTATTGCTCAACAAGTTCCGAAGCTCAACAAGGTCTATTCTTCCCGTGTTAAATTTAATGATCTGCTGGCAAAATTGGAAGGAAACGATCCGCTTCAGCAGCAAGTTAAGGACATTGTGGCGGATCTAGGTCTCAGATCTGCTTTGCAGACGCAGGTAAACGCCATACTAACGGCCAATAAGATCGCAATTACCGCTGATTTTGCCACATCTTCTTCCGCCGCCGATTCTACCGAAAGTAAACCTGCTGCTCCCGCTGGTGGCGATGCAGCCGCCGCCGGAGCAGCTTCGGCTGATGGCGGCAGCGGTGGTGGCGGTACTCCTCCCCCAACTACCAGAGACATTCTGCGAGAAATGTTCACCGATGGCAAGCTCGCCCGTGAGCCGGCGGCTGAGCCATATGCCTGCAGTATGTTGCTGGAATTGCTGGCCGCCTTAGAAAAGGCAAAGCTGACACTCATGAAAAATCCTCTCGCTTTTGTGGAGAACACCATTGCTGATTTGGATAATAAACTGAGTACGCAGATAAATGAGATACTTCATGCACAGGCGTTCCAGGAGATGGAAGGCACCTGGAGAGCATTGCATTACCTCATAATGAATACCGAAACCAGTACTCAGCTGAAAATAAGAATAATGAATGCCACCAAGAAAGATCTTCTGTCTGATCTGGAAAATGCGGTGGAATTTGACCAGAGTGGGCTATTCAAAAAAGTCTATGAAGAAGAATATGGCACATTTGGAGGGCATCCGTATTCCTGTTTGATTGGTGGCTACGAATTTACGCGGCATCCTCAGGATATTTTGCTTATGGAAAAATTGTCCAACGTTGCTGCGGCGGCGCATGCGCCATTTATAGCGGCGGCGCATCCCCGAATGTTTGACATGAACAGTTTTTCGCATTTGGGAGAACCAAGGGACCTCGCAAAAATTTTCGAAAGCACGGAAATGATAAAGTGGAGGTCGTTTCGAGACACCGAGGACTCCAGATATGTGGCTTTGGTGATGCCAAGAGTGCTCATGAGATTACCTTATGGTCCGGATACGCTTCCGGTAGATGGACTCAACTATGTTGAAACCATAGATGGCACCGATAACTCGCAGTTTTGCTGGGGAAATGCCGCGTTTGTTTTTGCTCAACGTATTGGCAATGCAGTTTCTCTCTACAAGTGGCCGGCTGCCATAAGAGGAGTCGAAGGTGGCGGATTGGTGGAAGGACTACCGGCCTATACGTTTAAAACCACCGACGGAGACATCGCTCTGAAATGTCCTACGGAAATAGCCATTACGGATAGAAGAGAAAAAGAGCTCAGTGACATGGGATTCCTCGCCATATGTCACAGCAAAGGTACAGATTATGCTGCATTTTTCGGCGGACAGACTACCCAAAAACCAAAAGTCTACAATACGGATTTGGCCAATTCTAATGCCTCCCTCAGCGCTAGATTGCCGTATTTATTGGCAGCCTCTCGATTCGCCCACTACATAAAGGCAATAATGAGAGACAAGGTCGGCGCTTTTCTTACCAAGGACAATGTATCTTTCTATTTAAATAATTGGGTAGCCAGCTATGTCCTGCTAAATGATGGAGCCAGTCAGGAAATGAAGGCAAAATTCCCTCTGCGGGAGGCACGCATCGATGTGTTTGATGTACCCGGTAAGCCTGGATCCTACAAGGCTACAGTGTTTTTGAGGCCACATTTTCAGTTGGAAGAGCTTACGGCTTCCATCAGACTAGTCGCCGAACTCCCTCCTCCGGCCGGATAGTTGTTGTTGGTAATGATAAGTTGGTCGCATAACGAGAAATTTTTGCAAGAGCTTTTGCATAAGGAACATTATTGTATATTTGCTCCTCATAAGAGACGAAAAATAAATTAGGTAGTATCAATTGCAAAAATCTCTCCGGCAACTGCCTTATGGTTGGTTTTGATGGTTATAATTGTATGGAGAAGTAGATGATAAAGTTCACTCAGCACGACACGTTCAGCAAAGACGAATCAACAAACAGCGATATGGGCGCCGCAGCTACACCACAAATGCTCATCGTGTGCGAAGATTTTTTCGAATGCGACGTTGATGGATTCACTGATAATGCCACTCCCTGTCTATGGTTTGACATCGGTTGCTGTAGATTGATAACAAACGACAGCACCGGAGAGTTAAGCGGCGATGGTAGAGTAATCGCCCAGGATCCGGTAGTCTGTATGAAATATGGCTCCTGGGCCCCCATCATACAGGAGTACTTGTATTCGGGAAAAAATGTACCTAAGATAGGTCTTCGTCGTTTATCCAGCATAAACGGCACGAAAGTTATCATACAAGAAGTGAATTATGAAATTTGTCTCATGAAAACGTACCGCCAAAAAGATGATACCATCGAGTTTACCTTTAGCGCAATAACAGTGGAAGATATAAACATCCTATACGATAACACCGGTACAAAAATAGGCAATACCGGTACGAAGTTCGACTACAGTACGATGCTCGTGACCACCAGCAGCTAATTAAATTGTTTGTGTTTCTAATAAATTTCTGAATCCGCAGCCAAACATGTTTTCACTATCTTTTAATTTCGCATTTTTTCTGATATATAATACTGACTTGGTCTAAATACAAAGATCAGGTCGTTTTGGCTGCCTTTTGGGTGTTAAGAACTGAAAAAATAGCTTCTTAGGGGTATACCCATTGGTGCTTTATAACTATACGGAGGAGAAAGTGCCCAAATTAAAGACAAAAAGTTCAGCGAAGAAGCGATTTAATTTTACCGCTTCCGGAAATATTATAGCTCAATCTGCCCACAAAAGGCATAATCTGCGAAAGCGTCCCCAGAGGATGAAGAGACAATCTCGGGGAACGATGATTTTGAGTGTTTCCGATGTGAAGAACATCGTCAAATATATGCCTTATAGATAGGGAGAAATATAATGTCACGAGTAAAAAGAGGCGTAACAGCACACGCGCGTCATAAAAAGGTATTAAATCTTTCTAAGGGGTATAGAGGACGTTCTAGCACCTGCTATCGTTCTGCTCTAGAGAGGCTTGAAAAAGCTATGCAATATGCGTATCGAGATAGGCGCAATCGCCGAAGAGATCTTCGTGAACTTTGGATTGTGAGGATAAATGCTGCGGCCCGTGAGTATGGACTAAAATATTCGCAGTTTGTATACGGGTTATCAAAGGCAAATATATCTTTAGATCGGAAAATTCTAGCGGAGTTGGCCATAAATGATAAAGTGGCGTTTGCCGAGATCGTGCAGAAGGTAAAATCTGTCCTTGCTTAAGTTATGTATATAACAGTTAGGAGAAGTGCATGGAAAATAAGATTTGTGAGCTGCCAGAGGGCTATGAACCCTCTGGTGATGAAGAGTTTATGAATGACTATCAACGTGAATACTTTAGGCGTAGATTGATCCGCTGGAAAGAAGATTTAACCCGAGACAATGAAGAAGTTATAAAATATTTGCGGGAAGAGGGAAAAAGCTGCACAGATTCCATTGACAGAGCCACTACGGAAGCCGATTTAGCCTATGAGCTCCGTAGCAAAGAAAGAGCCAGGAAATTAATTAGTAAAATAGATGACGCACTGACGCGCATAAAAAACTGCAACTACGGCTACTGCGAAGAAACCGGAGAACCGATTTCGTTGAAAAGACTGCAGGCGCGTCCGGTGGCAACGCTTAGCATCGAGGCGCAGGAGCGTCATGAAAAACAAGAGCGTGTCCAAAAGGACGAATAGTTCGAATAGTTATGGAGTTATGGCATGTCCAAAAAAAATAATAACGAAGGTAATGATTCAAAAGCTACTACCTTGGATATCTTGCTTTCGAAAATGGGGTATTCGAGAAAAAGCTTTCGGGAAGATTTTCGCTTTCTGATTATATTTCTATTAACGTTTGCGAGTGTTAGGTTTTTTATTTATGACTATTTTATTATTCCATCCAGCTCAATGGTGCCGTCTTTGCTCATAGGTGACATGCCGTTGGTGGAAAAATGGGCATATGGCTATAGTAAGCATAGCATCTGGTTCAGTCCGAATTTTTTTTCCGGGAGAATTGGCTGCGAAAATCGTCCTAAACGCGGAGAAGTCATTGTTTTCAAGGCTCCGGAGGATAACGATACCAACGTCATAAAGCGCGTCATAGCCGTTCCCGGTGACAAGGTCGGTGTGAAAAATGGCATAGTTTGCGTAAACGGAGTCGAGGCGCAAATCACTTTCCAAAAAAGGATGATATATCACGACATAAGACAAAAAACACGTCACGAACTGGTTATTTATAATGAGAAACTCCCGCTGTCGGACGCTCCGGAGCATACCATCGCTTACTTTGAACCGGCAAACGATTCGGAGGCCAATCATTTTGCCGAAATCACGGTTCCGAAAGGCTACTACTTCGTCATGGGAGATAATCGCGACTTCTCCAAAGATTCCAGATGCGGACTCGGTATGGTGCCGGAGGAAAACCTAATGGGAAGAGCGGTTCGCACCATCTATTCCATAGACAATGGCGTAAAATTATGGGAGCCTTGGCTATGGCTGCAAAACATAAGATATAGTAGGATTTTGAAAAAAATAATCTAAATGGATAATATACTAAAACTACAGGATATTATTGGATATAAATTTACATCTCAAGACATGATCTCTGTGGCATTATCTCATCCGGGAAGAAAAAAACACGAAAAAGATTTCTCTAGAAAATTTGAAAAACTAGAATTTCTCGGAGATCGTGTTTTGGGACTCTCGCTGGTGGATTTTTTATACAATAATTTTCCCCAGGACTCCGAAGGAGAATTGGCCATAAGAATCGCCTCGCTGGCCTGCACAGATTTTCTGATAAAATTAGCAAAAAAAACAAAAATCATCGATTGTTTTTCCATTCCCAGGGACTTTTTCGTGTCCCTCAACAAAAATTCCTCCTCCATTGCCGATATGATGGAAGCGGTATTCGGAGCGATTTTTCTTGACTCCAATTTTGAAACCGCTCAAAAAATAATCGTGGATTTATGGAGAAATGACATATACCGGGGAATTCATAAAACTAAAGATGCTAAAACCAGACTTCAGGAATTGGTGCAGGCGAAAAATTCCGAGCTTCCCTCCTATCGCATGATAAAAATGGCCGGAGAGCCCCACGATCCGATTTTTGAAATAGAAGTTTCTGCCTGTGGAAAATCTTCCATTGGCTATGGGGGATCCAAAAAAAACGCCGAGCATAACGCCGCCGAAAAAATGATGGGAATACTGGAACATCAAGAAGAATGAAAGCGTTAACCCTCGACAATTTATTCCGAAATTTATTCCGAGAGACTATTGCCTAATGGCGTTTTTGATTATGGTATCCAGCTGCATAACTTCGTCTATTTTTGCCAATGCTTCGTTTTTGGTAATTTTTTGAGCGATTTCGGATATTCTTTTCAATTCATCATTGTCAAGCATTAGCCGGTGACAAGTCTCGGCGATCTCATCGGCGCTGCGAACTTCGAACGCGACCCGGTAGGAGTGCAGAAAATCTCTAATTTCCAAAGCATTATTCATAAAAGGGCCATGCAGCACCGGCTTACCGAGGGCCACCGGCTCATGGATATTGTGGCCGCCTAGGGGCACCAGAGAACCTCCCACAAAACACACGTCGGCGATGCGGAAAAAAGTTCCAACTTCGCCAAAGGAGTCTATGCAATATATTTCTGCGCCACATTGGGTAAAGTTATCTTCTGTTATTTCTGATCTCAGGAAGAAATTCAGTCCGTAGCGGCGAATAACTTCGCAGACCCTCCTGAGGCGTGTCAGATGCCGAGGAATTATTAGGGTAACAACATCCAAATCTTTTTTTAGTTTTAGATGCGCTTCGATTATGGCTTCTTCTTCTTTTTCGTGAGTGCTGGCGGCAACTAGGACTTTTTTATTTTTACAGAGGTCGCTAAAGATTTCCCATAATTTTTGGTCGTAGGGGAGGGGAGGATTGGCATATTTCAGATTGTCCATTTGGGTTGTGTTGTCCGGAGAAAAATGCCGGAATCTCTCCTCGTCCAGCGGAGACTGCGCCAATATTGCCTTGAATTTCCTCAGAACCAGCGAAAAAAAACCTCCCCCCAGCTTCCAGCGGCGAAATGATTTCGGAGATAGTCTTGCATTCAGCAAAAAAGTCGGAATATTTCTGGAGTGGAGCGCATCGATGATATTGGGCCAAATCTCCGATTCCAAAAAAACTGCAACATCCACTTTCCAATGGTCCAAAAAACGTTTTATCCAAAATGGATTATCGGCAACCACATACTGATGACAACAATTGCTTATTTTTTCAATTCGAGATTTGATAATGTCAGCGGACGTAACAGTTATGGTGGTAATCAGCACATTTAGATGGGGAAATTTCTTTTTTACGTGATGGATGAAGGTCAAGGCCGCCGTAGATTCTCCAACGCTGGCAGCGTGTACCCACATTAGGGGACCACTGAATCTGAAGGCCGTGGCTTGGCCAAAGTGATTGCCAACGGATCCGAGCCGGTCTTTTCCGTAGAAACACCTCAAATAAAAATATATTTTTAGGAACGGCGATAAACATAAAAATAAAATTTTATATAATTTATCCATTTGTTAAAATCCTGCGAGCTTCTTCGGACGCTTCGTTTATGCGCGATTCCACCAGCTGTACGGCCTCTGCTTCCGAAATATCCTTGATGTCCTCGTATAAAACCGGCTTGTTCCACACCATGACCCCTCGATTGAACGGCCAAACTACTATAAAACGATCCCAGGAGCTAAGTTTACGATAGCGTTTTACACAAAAACTAAAGGTAAGAATGTCCACCTTTGCTAGTTTGGCAATGGCGATCACTCCCGGATACAATTTATGCCTAGGACCTCGCGGACCGTCCGGAATCATCGCCACATATTCGCCTTTGCGGAGCAGCTGTATTAATTTTTTGGCGGCGCTAAAGCCTTTTCCGGTGGAACCATATACGGCAGGCATCGAAAAATTTTCCACTACTTTTGCGATAAACCTTCCGTCCCGATGATCGGACGCCAGCACATACAGTGGTTTTTTCCATTTCCATACGCGGGGAGCCAGCATCAGCCGGTCATGCCACAGGCATACGATAAACGGGCGTCCCGTTTGGTGATACTCGCTGGGAAAATGCTCGCCAACGGCCGTCCATTTGGTTGTGCGAAACGCCAATCTTATGAAAAAAGCCGCAAGTTTAGCCAAAATCTCTGTGAAAACATAAGACTTTTTCTGAAATTTACTCAGCCATTTGAAGATACGCGAAAATACAAAACGCCATTTCACAAAATAAAAACTCCGACAACCGACAATTTACTTAAAAAAATACAGAATACTGTTCCATATGCCAATTTCTTGCGGCTGAGGCAATTGCGGAGGAGTCACGCTTTCGTGCAGGCAGAATATAATGTTGTCGTGCTCGTTGGCAACATTTTCTACTTCCTGTAGTGCAAATACAGGGGATTCCACGATTTTATAGGCACGGTATTTCAACTCTTTCAGCAAATTTCCGATGGCTTCCTGATCGCTTCCACTCGCTTTCAGAGCGGTATCGTTGAGGCCAACCGCAAGAGCTGGGCGGTGTTTTTCTATGGTTTTTCTCGCTCCTTTTAGGGCTTCGAACTCGCTGCCTTCGATGTCCAAATTTATCACATCGACATTCGTTATTTTTTCAGCTACGACAAATTCATCGATGGAAATAGTGTCCACTTCTTCCGTGTTGTCTTTATCGACGCCCTTAATGCTAAATTCTGCTCCGAGAGTGTTCAGAGCGCTCATTTCTTCACCGGCCACCAGCAGGTTGGCCCGACCTTTTTTCTGGAAAACGGCATAGCGGTGGGCAGAAATACGGGGTTCAAGTTTATTGATCTTTATATTTTCCAGCAGCCGGTTGAAATCTCTTTGGCATGGTTCGAGGGCAATGACGCGTCCTTTTTCTCCGACTATCCGTGACGCCAGCAGAGTCGCGTAACCGGCATTGGCTCCGGCATCAATGAAAACGCTGTCTTTTCGCAGTAGCGTACTCAGCACCACCAGCTGATTCGGATTATATATTCCCTTCACAAATAATGCTCTGCAAACCTCATTTTTCGGATAAATTTTTATGATAAATCCATCAAGCCATGACATCAACAATGGCTTATTCAGACGCAAGTATTTCCACCAGCGCAACCATTGGCTGACAGTGGAGGCAGAATCACAGGAATATCGATTCCATCCACTTACGGGGACTAATTTATTGTAGAGTGGGGCCGCATATATTTCTGCATCTTCCGCTAATGCAGCCGTCATTCCAATATTATGATCCTGGGATTCCGGCGATTTATGACTAGAATCTTCAATGAAGTCCTCGATATTTTCTTCTTCATCTGGATTTTTTTCCTGGAGGGAAATGAGAGCTTCTCCCAGCAAATCGTCGTCAAACACCTCGCCTTCGCCATTTATTTTTTCTTCGACTCCGATAATTGGTTTTCCAGGATCGGAAATGGTTTCATTTGTATCGGCGGCAAAGTCGGTGTTGGGCTCCGGACCAATTTCGGCCATTGGTTCTTCTTCCTTTGAGCTTACGGAGGCATCGGCGATGTCGGAAGTAAAATCGGCATTAGGCTCCGGCTCGATTCCGGCTATTGGTTCCCCCAGGCTCCCGGATGTGTCAGCGACGCCAGATGCTGCATCGGCGCTTGCTTGCGGCAAAGTGATTTCGTCCCTAGGTTCTTCAGAATCTAAAGCAGCGTTAGTTTCAGCGCTGAGCACAAAACCAAACACAAAAACACTGCAAAATACTGCATATTTACTAATTCGAAATACCATCATCAAACATCCCAATAAATCACATGTTGTCATGTTAATACTTGTAAAGAAAAAAACAAGTGATTTTTGCAACGCCACAATCAATACCTAAAGAAATCGTTCCCGAATAGGTGTTTCGGCCTTACCATTTTTCTCTGTTGATTTTGGCCACAATGATATCGCTGAATTTGGAGGAAATATCCAGGGGAACGATCCAGGGAGGATATTGATTCTCAACGATCATCCGCGCAAGACTCCTTTGCTTTTCTCCGGTGTATACATCTGCTTTCCGGATAAAAATGTAGCTGCTATTGGTCGCTTCCAAAATGGATTTTACTAGCTGTTCATCGTAGTCCGCTTCCATAACCCTATGGCATGCGATAATCCCCTGCGGCTGGCGGTGATAGTGCGCTCCAACGGCGCAGTGTTTGGTGAAATAGACCAGCTGCGCTCCCTCATTTGCGCTAGCCATTATTACCACCGGCGTCGCGCTTAATTCATCAATCATCGAAAATAATTCATCGGTGGTATAATTTTTAGCAGGAGTGATTTTGCTTGGACCGTTTAGCTGAATAAGTACATAAAACATCGAAAAAAACAATACGAGGGCAATTTGTCCCAGTCTTGACCAGTAGAGCGTAAAGCTGTGAGGGCTTTTCGGAGGTTCGGATTTGGAAGGAATTTTAATCTTCAGGCAAACATCCACAATAATTGGCAGTCCAAATAAAACCATGTAGTACAGCATGCGGTACGACATTCCTCCTAAAATTGTGTAGCCGCAAGTATCGGCGATCAGGATCCACCACACCACCGCCATCGGATCCCTTGATTCTGCTGAAAATTTTCCGACCAGCTGCCGAATTTTGCACCCTAAAATCATCACTAAAATCAAAACATGGGCGATAAAATGCATTCTACCATTGTCTGCCAGCGGAGATTGCATTTCTAAAATTCTCGATAACCAAATTTTTTTCAAATAATCATCGATGTCAGCTCCCATTCCATATAAAAATTTCGGATACAAAAACAAAAATACTGCCCCGATGGTCAATAGCCAAAAACAAGACGCCAATATTCTGTATGCTCTAGAACATTTTTCGTCTACTAGGCCAACACCAAAATAAATGGCGCTGCACAAGTATAGCACTCCATGCAGAGCGGATATTTTATCATACTCAACACTAGTGGATGGCAATAAAATCAGCATCAGTGCCAATGGAATAATAGGCCAATAGCGGGCAATAATATTTTCCCGAAACTTTTGGTAATAAAACGGTACAGCCGTCAATAAAAGAACCATAACACTGAAAAATCCGCTATGATATGGAATAAAAGCAATGACACTAATTCCAACCGCTGTCAAAATGTTTTTTAAATAAAGATATTCCCGCTTCTCCTTCTGAAAAAAAAAGTAGATGTACAATGTTGTGTCCGCTAAAATCAATGGAATCAGCGTTTCCGGGGAAATCCAAATGCATAGCACCGTGACCACCGCGGTTTTAAGAAGGAAGTTTCGGCTGCTGAACTTCGATTCGACAATTTTCATAACATAATGCAGGTGGATAATAATAAATAACATTATAAATGCATGATGATCGGGCCGTCCGAAAAATCCCAATTCTAGAATTACCGGATGACCCGCGAATATTGCCGTCAGCAAATAGGCATTTTTGGGGGAAACTAATTTTTGAGCGATGCCAAAAAATATCACGATCGTTGCGCATTTCACCAGCGGACTTAGGACAAATCCCACATATTTTATGGATTCATCGATGGAATTCAGGAAAAAATTTAGCACATAGACCGGGACAATGAAAAAAAAATCGTAGAAGCGTGTCCAATGGAGATCGCAGCCGAAGGGGACATTGCAGCGAGAAATTATTGTATTGTTCCAGTCTCCGTGAGCAAAAAAATCTCGGATGCGCACTAATCTCATATAGTCGTCGGAATCAAGAAAAGCCAGCTGGAAGCCGTGAGCTTGCAGGTGGCAGATGGCATTTATGCTCATTCCCAGCATTAGCAGTAGAGCTATTTCCAATTTATTTTTATATAGCCATGGGGTCATGATTTTTCTGTAATATAAAGTAGGATCACAAAAACCGGAAACGCTACAGTATTTCCGGTTTTTAATTCAGAAGGTTTGAATTTTTAATTTTCCAGCAATTTTGCCAAGGTTGCCAGCAGCAAAATAGCGACGATGTTAGTAATTTTGATCATGGGATTGATGGCGGGTCCGGCGGTATCTTTATAAGGGTCTCCGACGGTATCGCCGGTGACGGCCGCCTTATGGGCGTTGGATCCTTTGCCACCGAAGTTTCCATTTTCGATATATTTTTTGGCATTGTCCCAGGCGCCTCCTCCGGAAGTCATGGCTATGGCCTGGAATATACCGGTCAGGATTGTTCCCAGGAGCATGGCTCCGACGCCGACGAGGCCGGCCTTATTTCCCCCGAATGTTCTCAAAACCAGATACAGAACTGCCGGCGCCAAAACCGGTAGGAAGGACGGAAGAATCATTTCCCTAATGGCGGATTTTGTTAGCATATCGACGGCTGCTTTATAGTCGGGTTTGGCTGTTCCTTCCATAATGCCTTTGATGGTGGCGAATTGGCGGCGGACTTCCACCACGATGGCGCTGCCGGCTCTACCGACGGCCATCATGCTACAGGCTCCGAACAGATACGGTAGCAGGCCTCCCACAAACAAACCTATGACCACATAGGGATCTCCCAGCGAGAAGTCTATCTGCAGTGACGGAAAATAGTGGGCGATGTCCTGGGTATAGGCGGAAAACAGCACTAGAGATGCGAGCCCGGCTGATCCTATGGCATACCCCTTAGTAACGGCTTTGGTGGTGTTGCCAACGGCGTCTAGTTTATCGGTGACGTTCCTGACGTTTTCCGGCAGTCCGGCCATTTCTGCGATGCCACCGGCGTTGTCGGTAACCGGACCATAGGCATCCAGTGTCACTATTATGCCCGCCAGAGCCAACATGGCGGTGGCCGAAATGGCGATGCCGTATAGCCCCGCCTGCATGTGAGCGCATAGAATGCCGGCGCAAATTATTATTATTGGCGCCGCAGTTGCCTCCATAGATACGGCCAGTCCCTGTATGACGTTAGTTCCATGTCCTGTTTCTGAGGCTTTTGCGATACTTATGACCGGTCTGTAGGAATAGGAAGTGTAGTATTCGGTGACCGCCACCAGCAGCAGCGTAACCACCAGACCAACGACGGCGCAGAGCAACACATTGCAGCCCGTAAATGAAGTTCCACCGCCAATTACCGTAAATGCCCTACTGCAATTCAGCATTTGGAAGGTGGAAAAGCATATCAGGGCCAGCGATAGCAATACGGCCGCCAATAATCCCTTGTAGAGGGCATGCATGACGTTCTTATTTTTGCCTAATTTTACAAAAAATGTCCCGAGTATGGACCCAAAAATGCAAACTCCCGAGATGACCAACGGATACAGCATTAGTGTTTTTCTTGCTTCTCCCTCGAAAAAAATGCTTGCCAGCACAACGGTGGCGGCAATGGTTACCACATAGGTTTCGAAGAGGTCCGCTGCCATTCCTGCGCAATCGCCGACGTTATCTCCGACATTGTCCGCAATGACCGCAGGATTTCGTGGATCGTCCTCCGGAATGCCAACTTCCACTTTTCCCACCAGATCCGCGCCGACATCGGCTCCTTTGGTGAAAATTCCGCCTCCAAGCCGGGCAAATATTGAAATGAGCGACGCCCCGAAACTCATGCCAATCAGAGCCTCGGAAATTAATCGCACATCCTGCAGTACAGACTGAAGATAGAAAAAATATCCTGCTATGCCCAATAATCCGAGTCCAACCACCAAAAATCCCGTGATCGCACCAGATTTATAGGCCACGGATAGCGCATGATCCATGCCTTCTTTAGCCGCCTCCGTTGTGCGAACATTGGCCCTTACGGATATGTTCATGCCGGCGTATCCGGCAATTCCAGATAGCATGGCTCCCAGCACAAATCCAATTGCCTGGTAGTGTCCCACAAAGAAAGTAATAATCGCAGCCATTACCACTCCCACAATGGAAATGGTGGTGTATTGCCTATTCAAATAGGCGGACGCTCCGTCTTGAATGGCATTGGCGATTTCTTTCATTTTTTCATCGCCGCTCGCCAATTTCAACATAAAACTAGCGTTGACGGCTCCATATATCAGGGCAACTAAGCCCGCTATGATAATCATTGATTCCCAGCACCACATAAAATATCTCCACACATAAAACACTTCATTATTATTTCACAAGTTAACGGAAATATCAAATTTTAGAAGATTTTTTTCCGAATGATCAGGGGACACCCTTCGTGTATACTCCCCCCTTTACTCTCTTATTTCAAGCTTTCTAATCCATTAAAACCCTGCTTTTTTGAGGAATGAATGGACTGGTTCGGGGGATTTTCTTCTCTGTCGTCGTCACTGTCGGTGAAATTAGAGTCGTCGCTTACCTGTTTTATACAAAAATTCCTCATCAATCCGTTATTTTTCTTGATAAAAAATGTGCCCAGAGAACCTTTGTGCTCCACGTGAAAAAAACGTTCCGATATGCCGTTAATAACATTGTCGTAGAGGAGATTACATATGTCATAGCCAATAGCTTCCAAAGTTCCAGGCGTGCTGCCGTAGGCTTTTTCGTATTTATCTTTGAACTTTTTCAAGCTTTGTTCATTGGAAAAAGCAAAATAGGCTCCCTGCCACCGTTCTTGATGGGCAAATACCGATGAGCTCAGCGTAAATACATGGATATCGGCTAAGCTCTTGGGACTTATGATGGGATCAACCAAAAACACGGCTTTCTTTTTGGAATTTTTTATGAAATTTCGGATATTTTGGCTGCTAATACTGCGGTAACGAATGATTTCTACTTCTCCGAAGTCATTAAAATGAGATTGGGAGGCCTCTTGATTAATGTGTTGCTGTAGCTGATTTCCCAGTTCATTTTCCGGAAGCAGCACAAGAAAATCGTATAATCTTCGTCTCTTGGCGTACGCGAAAATTGCTCGGATCTCATCTAAGGGAGATATACCGCAGGAAAACACATGGCTATTGTTTACGTTTAAATTATTAGAAAATGTAAACATGGGAATATTGGGAAACAATGCTCCCAATTGTCTGGCTTCGTAAAAAAATATCGGTCCAACTATGGCCTTAAGATTTTTGCTATTGAATTTCTCGCACAACGTATGTTTTTCTAAATTAGGATTTGCCGTATCAACGACATAAAAGTTTATTTGGTTGTCGTGGGACTCGCGGGCCGACAGTATACAGGCCTTTAATAGGCTATTTCCGATTTCTCCATGAGGACCAGACAACGGCAACAGCAATAGTACTTGATTGGAAGACATTTTCTGTTTTTCCATTAGCAGTTTTGTTGCATGCGATATATCTACGGCGGCATCTTCTTTTTGGCTTACTGATGTTGTAGAATATTTTTGCGATGTACAAGAAATCAGAAGAAAAATAATTAACAGGAGTAGCTTTGTTGCCTGATACATTTTCGTCCCCTCTACACATGAAAACAATTTTATATAAATTATATAATCAAAATCATAAACCAGGTTTATATGTTGTTGCAACTCCTATTGGAAATATATTCGATATATCGTTGCGAGCGGTATATATTTTGAGTATTGCTAAGTGTATTTTTGCAGAAGACACGCGTCAATCCAGAAAGCTATTGGATTTTTATAATATCAAAACGCGGGTGATTCCCTGCCATGAACACAATGAATTGAGCAGATCGGTCACAGCGGCGTTGCAACCAAGCGAAGTATGCGCACTCATATCCGATGCCGGTACTCCGCTGGTGTCGGATCCTGGATATCGCCTCGTAGGCTGGTGCATACGGAACAACATCGACGTTTTTCCCATTCCCGGAGCCAGTGCTCCGGTGGCCGCCGTCAGCGTGTCCGGACTTCCGACGGATAAATTTATTTTTTTGGGATTCCCTCCCCCAAAAGAAAAAGCACAAATCGCATTTTTGAACGCACTAAAAAACATATCCGCCACCATGATATTTTTCGAATCCCCCAAACGCATCGTAAATACTTTGCAGAACATAAAAAATACATTGGGAGACAGGCGGTGTTGCATTTGTCGGGAACTTACCAAAGTTTTCGAGGAAATAAAACGGGGAAATCTTTCGGAATTGGTGGAATATTTTTCCCACCGTGATACTCTTGGAGAGTTTACCATTGTCGTGGCCGGTTGCGATCAAATTGTTCCTGACGAAGCTGAAGTTCACGCTTTGCTGCGAGAGGAACTGGAGCGCAGATCCCTCCGGGAGGCCGTAAAAATAATTTCGGACTCCAGTGGAATCAGCAAAAACGCAATCTACCAAAAAGCTCTGGAATTAAAACTTTTGGCGAGTGAAAATCAAGAAGAGTGACGAAAATATTCCCGAGCCGCTTCCAGATCCGCTGGTATATCAACACTTATGGGAGGTTTCAGTGGTAATATACCAATGCCAATGGTCATATTATTTTCCAGAGCCCGGAGTTGCTCCAGTTTTTCGGTTTTTTCCAGAGTACCCGACGGCAGTGCAGTAAATTTTTCCAGGGTTTGGGGTCTAAAACAATAAATGCCGATGTGATGATAATAGGGGCCCCCAAAAGGCACCGCAGACCTGCTGAAATATATTGCTTTTCCGCTATTTTCTTTTTCAAAAACAATGACCGGTTTTACGACGTTCTCTAGTTTATAGGAATCGTCCCGGATGGGGGTTGCAACTGTGGACATGTCGTAATTGCTTTCGCACAGCATATTGTTGCTGTGTTGTATAAATTCCGGTGCCACAAACGGCATATCTCCCTGCACATTGATTACGAAGTCATAGCGATGATTTTTGTCATATTGTTTATGAGCGGCAAGCACTCGATCTGTTCCGGACGGAAGATCGGGGTCCGTTAGAATGGCGATTCCGCCGACTTCTTGCACTGCAGCGGCAATTTCTTCACTGTCGCAGGCCACGATCACATCGCCAACATTTGCCGCAACGACGCTTTGGTATGTTCTCACAATTAGAGGTTTCCCTCCTATGTCCGCCAGCATTTTTCTTGGCAACCTTGTGGAAGCAAGTCTGGCTGGTATAGCTATAAGGGTATTCATGGAGTATCTCCTGTAAATATATTTGGTGCGGTCGAGAAGAATCGAACTTCCACGGATTTTATCCACAGCGACCTCAACGCTGCGCGTCTACCATTTCCGCCACGACCGCGTTTCAATTATTGGTAGTTATAAATACCACAGCTGCCAGTAGCTTATCAAGAGGCAATAGCTTCATTTTTCTCCTGCCCTATACGCGACACGGATATTGATTGGGAGGCCAACCTCTTGGATTTCAACGGCTCTCTAGGGGCAATCTTAAATAATCTCCTAGAAGAGACCGTTGCCTAATGGCTTTTGTTATCGATTTCGTTAACGTTGCTCAGATCCTCAGGTGGCTAGTACACTGTGGTCTTCTTGCGCTGTTTCTTATTGTTCTCGGAAGAAAAACTTCCTTATTAAACTGTCTTTAGACTGTATTACATTGTCTTTAGACTGTCGAGCATACTCCCGAGCATACTCTCGGCATTTTTCTAGAAAATACTCACCACTCCAGAGCTCTGGCTCTGCCAAGTAGGACATAGTCCTCAGATTACTGGAGACGGGAAGCGGATGTTCCTGGGATTTACGAGTGGTAACTAATTGATCATTCTTCCAGGATCCCTGACGCAAAACTTTTATCAAAGACTCCCTTTCGGTCGGAATTTTTCTCTCCACCCATTTTCCATGATTTGGTACGAATTTCATCGTGTGAAAATTGAAATTTATTGCGCAAAGCAATTGTCCTATTCCTTCCCGCAGGCCCCCCACAAAATCGCCCTTATACGCTATTTGCCCTCCTGGATATATTTTTAAACCGTAGCCATGGGGCAGTCCTTTTTCGAAAGGCCCCTTATAAGAACCTTGATCGCCAAAGTTCAGGAAACCATCTCCGGAAAACAAACCATCTTTCCAATGGCCTTTATAAAGTATACGTATATTGCCTTTGTCAGTTACGTATAGCGTACCTTCTCTATCCGGAATACCATTCCAACACTCACCATAATACCTATGTCCGTTGGAATATGCTATGCGCAGCCTTCCGTCTTGGACCGGCATGTTATACTCTTTAGAACCCAAATAGAAACAGTCATTGGGGAACTTATTTTCTATGTCTCGTATATAAATTTCTCGGTTTTCGAAAGGTGAATAATTGTCAAAATTAAGAATAGGTTTTTGTTCCATTGCATTTGCCTCATTGATTCCCACAAAAGAAATAAAAATTGCCCCCAAGGCCATTCCTAGAGTTCTTTTGAAATCAAGTGTCTGCGATGATTTGGAAGAAATAATCTCCGACAAAATCGAAATGCTTGTACTACTATTTGTTCCCATAAAAAATACTTTATTATGCAATAGACTAGCCCCCTCTATTTTCATTACCGTCTCCTTATATGCTTCCAATAGTTCAAAAATATACTTCACTTCATTAATTTTGTCAATCTCTTTTAGAATAAATCCCCAGCTGCTCTGCAGCGGGGGATCATTTATAAAAAATCACAAAGTTGAACACATGCAGTTGGCATCTTTCTGCTACAAATCTGAATTCTGCGGATCTACGAAAAAGTAATCACTGTAGATGAGCGTCTCATCCTCTGCTTTTGGATCCTGTGGCTTATTCGTCAATTCCTCTGTCTTTGGATCCTGTGGCTTATTCGTCAATTCCTCTGCTTTTGGCTCCTGTGGCTCATTCGTCAATTCCTCTGTTTCCGCTGATTCCTCTGCCTCTGGCAGGCGGAACATAGTTCTCAGAGTACTAGGAGCGAGAGGCGGATGTTCCTGGGATTTACGAGTGGTAACTAATTGATCATTCTTCCAGAATCCCTGACGCAAAATTTTTATCAAAGACTTCCTTCTGGTCAAAATTCTTCTTTCCCCCCATTTTCCATGATTTGGTACGAATTTCATCGTGTAAAAATCGTGGTTTATTGTGCGAAGCAATTGTCCTATTCCTTCCCGCAGGCCCCTCACAAAATCGCCCTTATACGATATTTGCCCTCCTGGATATATTTTTAAACCGCAGCCATGGGGCAGTCCTTTTTCGAAAGGCCCCTCATAAGAACCTTGATCGCCAAAGTTCAGGGAACCATTTCCGGAAAACAAACCATTTTTCCATTGGCCTTTATAAAGTATACGTATATTGCATTTGTCAACTACGTATAGCGTACCTTTCCCATCCGGAATACCATCCCAACAGTCACCTTGATACACATGTCCGTTGGAATATGTTATGTTTAGGTATCCTTTTCGGACCGGCATGCTAAACATTCTAGAACCAGAATAGTAACAGCTATTGGGGAACTTATTTCCTATGTCTCGTATGTAAATTCCCAGATTTTCGAGAGGTGAATAATTGTCAAAACTAAGAATAGGTTTTTGTTCCGTTGCATTTGCTCCATTGATTCCCATAAAAGAAATAAAAATTGCCCCCAAGGCCATTTTTAGAATTCTTTTGAAATCAAGTGTCTGCGATGATTTGGAAGAAATAATGTCCGACAAAATTGAAGTGCTTGCATTGCCATTTATTCCCGCAAAAAATACTTTATTATGCAATAAATTGGTTTTTTCTATTTTCATTATCGTCTCCTTATATACTTCCAATAGTTCAAAAATATACTTCCCTTCATTAGTTTTGTCAATAAAAAAATTACGAAGTTGAACATGCAATTGGCATTTTTTTGCTACAAATCTGAATTCTGCGGATCTACGAAAAAGTAATCACTGTAGTTGAGCGTCTCATCCTCTGTCTTTGGCTCCTGTGGCTCATTCGTCAATTCCTCTACTTCCGCTGATTCCTCTGCCTCCGGCAGGCGGAACATAGTTTTCAGTTTACTAGGAGTGGGAAGCGGATGTTCATAGAATTTACGAGTGGCAACTAATTGATTATTCTTCCAGAACCCCTGATGCAAAATTTTTACCAAATGCGTTTTTTGGGTCGGAATTCTTTTTTCCACCCATTTTCCTTGATTTGGTATGAATTTCATCGTGCAAAAATTGAGATCTATTGCGCAAAGCAATTGTCCTATTCCTTCCTGCTGGCCCCCCACAAAATTGCCCTTATACGCTATTTGCCTCAATGGATATATTTTAAAACCGCAGCCATGGGGCAGTCCTTCTTCGAAAAGCCCCTCATAAGAACTTTGATCGCTAAAGGTCAGGAAACCATCTCCGGAAAACAAACCATCTTTCCAATGGCCTTTATAAAGTACGCGTAGAGTGCCTTTGTCAGTTTCGTATAGCGTACCTTCTCCATCCGGAATACCATTCCAACAGTCACCTTTATACATATGTCCGTTGGAATATAGTATGCTCAGGGTTCCGTCTAGGATCAGCTTGTTCCTACTTCTGCGTCCATAATACAAATATTGAAAACGAGACATAGAATTTATGTCTCGGATATAAATTTTCCGGTTTTCGAGAGGTGAATAATTATCGAAACTAAGAATAGATTTTTGTTCCGTTGCATTTGCCCCATTGATTCCCACAAAAGAAATAAAAATTGTCCCCAATGCCATCCTTAGAATTCTTTTGAAATCAAGTGTCTGCGATGATCTTGAAAAAATAATGTCCGACAAGGTCGAAATACTTGCATTACCATTTGTTCCCGTAAAAAATACTTTATTATGCAATAGGCTAGTCATTTCTATTTTCATTATCGTCTCCTTATATGCTTCCAATAGTTTAAAAATATACTTCATTTTATTAATTTTGTCAATAAAAAGTCGCGAAAAAGAAACATATTTGTAAAAAAATTTCCTATTCTTGATGTTTTTTTGGCGCTTAAGAACAAAAAATGATTTCGAAAAAATTCAAATTTAAACGATTTGACACGACATTGTGGAAAAGAAACTGTTGCATAATGAGATTTTTCTTGCAAGAACGAGGAAAAACCTAGCGCAAGACCGCAGTGTACTGCCTGTACATGAGGATCTGAGCAACGGACTTGACCAAGTCGATGGCGAGAAAAAGCCATTAGGCAACTGTCTCGAAAATGCATCATCCTAATTTTACAATGTATCAATTTCATCGGAGGAATCTAACGACGTGCTTGAGGTGTCATCGGATAACGAGTGGTTGGACGCTAAGGATAATTTTTCGTTCGGATATCCTACGTTTCTGAGTTTACTAGGTTTGAATATCGGAAATTCATTGTATTTGTGGGTAATAAGCGGTTGATCATTTTTCCATGCTCCCCAGAATAAAGTTTTTTTTACTGACTTTTTTCCGGTCGGAATCATATATTCCATCCATTTTCCTCCATTTTGGATGAATTTTGCCGTATAAGTAGGCAGAGTTATTTTGAAAAAAAGACGCCCTATGCCTTCCCGCAAACCACCCACAAAGTGCCCCTCATATACTTGTCCATAGGGATATTTTTTTAGGCCGATCCTGTGTGATTTATGCTTCGGCGAATGCTCTTCTTGGTTGGCATGCGATTTATGCTTCGGCAAGTCCTCTTCTTGGTTGGTAGACGCCGGCGTTTCCCTACGCTCAGATTTAACGAGGATGTTATTTTTCCATTTCCCAATTTTCAAAGTCGAACCATCGGGAGCCTTTATATAACCGAATCCGTTCCGCTTTCCTCTTGAAAAACGGCCGTAATATTTATTGCCACTCTTGTATGTTAAGACACCTTCTCCGGAGAATTTACCTTTTTCCCAATTTCCTTCATAGAACGTTTCGCGCCTATTTCCTTTTAATGCATATAGCACACCTCTCCCCTGCGGCATGCCACAGTAAGATTCTCCATAATATCGATATCCCTTAAAATATTTTATATCGATGCGACTAAAGCTCGGAGATATTCCCATATACAGCTTAGCAATACACATGTAGTAGTTGTCGAACATAGGGTCTATAGCTTCGTCATAAATAGGAGTACCAAAAACACTGTCCAATAGATCTAGGGGACAATTATTTTCGTTGTAGTCACCGCTTTGATTCTCAGCTGCTTTTTCATAGGTTTGCCTTGTTCTTGCGAAACGCATCTTGCTAGGCAGCGGTTCCACATCTACGGCAGATAAATTATGCGATAGACTAGAAACTGCTTCCAATGCACTAGCCGTATAAATTTCTTCGGATAAGATCATAATTATTACCAATACAGTTGCTCTCATTTTTTTATTCCTCCTTGCGTATTAATGTTTCGATAGCCCTTGAAATCCGAGATATTTACGTCGTAATAGTGGAGAGGATTGCCCAAAAACCGAAACATAATTATTGTCAACAACCTCTTGGCTAAATCTACTGCTGGAATCTTTACATACCACAAATATATTTTCGTTCCGGGCGACGCTCTTGTAAAAAATATTTCGCTAGACAACGGCCCCCATTATATAGTGCTCCTATACTGCACATTATTACAATACTATTGCGTTTTTCGAAATTGTCAACTAAAAAAAAGAAAAAATCATAATATTTTTACGGAAATATTTTTATTTTTAGGTTTATGAAATCTTTTTTGCTTTTTAAAATTTCTGTTGTTTTAGTGAGCTCTCTTGGCTATGCTGATGCCGTTGATAATAACTGGGGAGAAGAAATGAACAATACGATTAAAACGATTTTAGGAGGCTCTTTGCTTTTATTTTCTGCATTTGCCGAAGATAACACTGATAACAGCCAGTGCAGCGAAATTCACGCAAAGCATATTCTCGTGGAAACGGAGGCACGGGCAGATGAAATCCTCCAAGACATTAGCAATGGAAAGCTTTCTTTCGAGGAAGCTGCGAAAAAACAATCCCAGTGTCCGTCCGGAGCTCAGGGGGGAGATCTGGGCTATTTTGGTCACGGAGCAATGGTAGAGGAATTTGAAAAAGTAGCCTTTGCCACGCCTAAAGGAAAAATATCGAAACCGGTAAAAACGCAATTTGGCTGGCACATCATCAAAATAATTGATAAAAAATAAAGGAAGAGGCTGACTTTATAAACCAGACATCGTTGCAAGCCCGGCGGCCCTGTATATGCGCCGTTCCAAGCGGAGAGATGGGATTCTCGCTGCGCTTGCAAGAATCAAAAAAACGTAGCGTAAAACCGCAGTGCACTACCTGTATCATGAGGATCTGAGCAACTGATTCGACAAAGTCGATGGCGAGAAAAAGCCATGACATTTGATCGGCGGAATTTATTTTTAGGCAAATACCATTTTTAGAATACCATTTACGGGAACTTCTATAAAAAAGTAAAAAAAACTGGCATTTTGTCCCAGCAATGAAAAAACATACCGAGAAAAGATTTCCAACAGGATTATAATAGAAAAACCAAATGGTACCAGGGCGTAATATTTTTCCACCCAGGCTTCTGGTATTAGGGCCGCTACTATTCTACTACCGTCCAGCGGCGGAATTGGAATGAGATTGAGAAAAAATAAAGATAAATTTACCACAATGAAACTAAAGCAAAATTGTTGAAACGGTAGTGCCATAACCTCAAATTCTTTTTGCAACATCAGAGCGAATATTGCGGCGAGCAATAGGTTACACAAAGGACCGGCGATGGCTACGAGGGCCATATCTACGAGAGGATCTTTGAATTTTTTCGAATCCACCGGAACCGGTTTGGCATAGCCTATCAGAAACGGACTATGGGCAACATATAACAGAAGCGGAAGCACAAGCGATCCCATAATATCGAAATGAGTATGGAGCTTAAAACGTCCGGCCTTTTTGGCGGTATCGTCGCCGAGGGCATAAGCCACCAATGCGTGGGAAATCTCATGCAACACAATGGCGAAAAAAAACGGAACGATCTGTATAAAGAGCGTATCTAGAAGTGAGAAATTTAACATGATGAGTTATTTACTTTTTACGAAAGCTATCGAAACTTATGATTTTTCCGTCGCCGTCTCCGGAGGAAGTGCTAGAATCGCTATTTTGGTCTGCGTTATTATTTTTTTTGCCGGGAGAATCAGGCTCGTCCAGCGACGGGGTAAACTGCAGCGCAAATTTTACGGAGGGATCCACAAACGCCGTTAACGAAGAAAATGGTATGACCAGAGTCTCTCGTACTCCGCTAAAACTTAAGTCTACGCAAAAGTAATCGCCAAAAATCTTGAGATTCCAAAACTGATACTGCAGAATGATCATTACCTCTTCCGGATGACGTTCCTTCAGGTAATCGGGTACTCTTGTTCTCGGATGATCCGTGCGGAAACGCACATAAAAATGATGGCTTCCGGGTATCCCATTGGCGGCAACATCTTCCAGCACTTCGCGCACAACGGCAATTAGCGCCTTCTGAACCAAATCATCGTACCTAAAATGACTCATTATCATCTCCAAAGCCAGTATAATAGATAATGGGGCGAGTGATCAGAATCGAACCGACGACCTCCAGAGCCACAATCTGGCGCTCTAACCAACTGAGCTACACCCGCCATAAAAAAACTAAAGACTGCACAACCAATCATCAACAGACAATACACAATCTTCCACTCGGATATTTTTACTATTTTAGTGGTAAAACGTCAAGATATGTATCCGTTATATCCTAAAATAATTCCCGAAGGTTGGTCGATCAAAAAGCTCTTTTCCAGCATTTTTTTCTAGATCAAAAAAGCCCTTCCGCAACACGAAAAGGCCCCTGCATATTTGTTCAAAAACAATACTGGATTACGTAAACTAGCTACGTGAAGATGATCGACGATCGCGATCTCCCCCTTTGAAGCCGCCGCTGAAGCCACTCCGATTTCCATTTCCACCACTACGATTGCCGCCACCAAATGGTGCCCCCGTGGAGCGAGACTCGGAAACGAACATCGTTCTTCCATCCAACTCACTTTTATTCATTTTTGCTATAGCATTTGCCGCTTCAGCTTCCGTCGACATTTCTACGAATCCGAACCCTTTACTTCTGCCGCTAATTTTGTCTTTCACAACCGTAGCCGACTGAACGGTCCCAAATTGAGAAAACGTATCTTTTAAAATATCATCTGACACACTGTATGCCAAATTTCCGATGTGTAACTTCTTCACCATAATTCACCAATATTAGAAAGGAGCCTGTCAATAATATCCAAGCCCACCAAGCTCCAGAAGCAATGGACCAGATAATTACTTCTATCACAAAAAAACTGATTTTACAAAAGAAAAATGAATATTATTGAAGGTGATTACCATAAAATTCTTTGAAATCAACTGTTGGCGAGAATTCTGAGCGAATAACAAGGAAATTTTTTTTAATGGCCTGAGAAAAGTCGTTGCTGCAGGAATTCATATTTCGGCAAAAAAATATTTATTATACAACGACCTTCCCGTACATTTTATTTTTTACACAATTTGTTTTGCTTTGGGAGAAAAATTATGATCCCGACTGCTTTTATTCTGCACCCACAACGGATACAACGCATCTACCGCAGGAGTTTTTTAGAAACTTCACGACGCCATTAGCGACGGCAAATAGCGTATGGTCTCGACCTATGCCGACATTATTTCCCGCCTTGAACTTCGTACCGCGCTGTCTGACGATAATATTTCCGGCCAGTACCGACTGTCCGCCAAAACGCTTGATGCCCAAGCGTTTACTTTCGGAATCGCGTCCATTTTTGGAACTACCTCCAGCTTTTTTTGTAGCCATATTCTACTCCTAATGTATAATTTCTTCGATTTTAAGAATTGTTACCGGCTGACGATGTCCGTTTTTTCTCCGATAATTTTTTCTGCGACTTTTTTTAAAGACCAGGATTGTTTTTTGTTTTTTCTGATCTACAACGCTTGCTTTTACGACTGCTCCGGAGACAATCGGCGTACCAAGAGTCACTTTTCCATTATTTTCCGTCATGAGAACGTCTTTTATTTCTACGGGTTCTCCAATTGCGCAAGAAAGCTTTTCAACGGATACAAAATCTCCGGCCCTGACCTTATATTGCTTTCCGCCTGTTTTTATAACTGCCAGCATAACGTGGTTCCTTTAATGATTCAGAAGATATTATTAGATCATCTGGTTAGTATTTTCAAGTAGTCTATTCCGATTATTTGCGATACGTTCGCTCCATGCTTACGGCAAATAAATTTCGTTCTCTAAAGATCTTATCAAGTGAAATCTGCGCTGCTAACGAGATTTTAAAGCGCTTACTTTTTCAATAGGCAGCTTGAGGGCACTTGCCACAACATCGGCGGAAAATCCTGCTGATATTAGATTTCTCGCATTTTCCATTTTCTCTTTCATTCGGTATACCATAATTATTGGGAAAACAAGCATGATTCCTTTAGCATAAATCCGAATCTCTACAATAAGGGACCATACA
>JAITQS010000013.1 GCA_031288795.1 Holosporaceae bacterium
GAGCTCGGCAACGAAAATTACGGCGCCCACGTAAGCGCCCACGTCAATAAAAGATTCGGTAGAGAAATACACGGACACAGCGGCAACTCACTCAAATTCTCAGCAACTGAGCGCTCCCGTACCAATTATGAATACAGCGCCGGAATCCACCTCCGCAACAAAGATAAGGGCACCGTCAGCCTCGAAGCCTCCCACATGACCGGTGGCACAAAAGGATTCTCGGTAAAATTAAACGTCTCCATAAATATATAACCAGATTCAGGTAAAATTGACCGATTCTGCACCGGAGAAAAAAGATTATAAGAAACCTCTAATTATAATCAATTCCCCATATTTGTTTAGCTTCTAGCCACCCTTTTATACCGCCAACTTCTACTTTGATCCAGAGTCCTTCTTTTTTCAGTACTCGGCAGACAACATTTTTTTCAATCTTCGCTATGGGATGCGATCTAGATGAATATTTGTACATAATGGCATACTCATCAATGACAATTACAGTACTTTTCCGAGAAATCATATTTCGGTGTACCCACCCTTCGGTGCCATCAAAAAATTTAATCTTACACCATTCGTTAAATTCAGCAATTAGCATCATGGGAATGTTCGCCCACATGAATGTCCAGCTCACCGGATACTCTTTGCCAGGACCAACTCGCACATTTACTTGAGACGATTTCAGACTAACAAATTGCATCGCTTCCAATGGAGCAAAAAATAGCGACACCAAAAATATCCCCGCATATGCTAAACAGCAGATTCTTCCATAAAATTTCTTGCTTTTATGTTTCCCCAAGTAATAAAGAATCAACTGCCCCTTCTTGAAAAATAATGCAAAATCATTCATAATTGCCTAAAACGTTGTTTGGTTTTTTACAAACGGACGAATCGCATAAAATGCATCAATGATCCCCAACAACATAACAAATATAGTGAATATTGGCATCAAAAAAAACAGCAAGTAAAATATTATCAATAGTATTTTAGTATTTTTTCTATTATTCATGAAAAAGTGCATCAGTGATATTCCCGCCAAAAGCGGAGCCATTAAAGATATCGCCGCTAATCCGTAAAATATCTGCGCCGCATCCGCAAACAGTGCTATTATCGCAAATGAAACCAACGGAAATACGCCCAGCAGTGGAGAAATCGATACGTTACATCCATCATAGTCCGGCCTGATGCCTTTTTTTAAACATTTGCTGAGGAATTTGGCGAGAAAAAAACTAAAAACAACGTTGACCATATTGGCAAAAGCAAATATGCCGAACAATGCTTTGTTAAATATTGTCATTAGGGGCTGAGCGTTAGACGCTGGAGTTAGAAGGCGAATAGCCTCAACCGTGTGAGCCTGTATTTGCTCGAAATGTGGCATTATTGACAACAATAGCAGCGATACAAAAAATGTCCCAACCATATCGCGCAGCACAAAAGATTCCGGATACCACCAGATTTTTTCCTCTTTTGGAATGTATCGGACATAACTAAAGCCCACCACCACTGCCGGAACAATGGAAAATAGTACTAATTGTGCCAATAATAATCCGTCCAAAACAAAAACAGACACGGCCAACGTCAGAACGGAAGCCATGATCCCTACTTCTTTTCCGTAGGATAAAAATAAAAATAACAACACCATCGGCGTAAAGAAAAACGTAGCAACCAGGCCTCCGATCACCGCCGCCAATAGTTCCTGGGGGTCTTTTAAAAAATTATTCGGCAACATAGGGCAAAAGCGCAAGGAATCTCGCACGTTTTACGGCCAATGACAGGGCTCTCTGTTTGCGAGCTGATACCATGGAAATTCTGCAGGGCATAATTTTTCCTCTTTCGGAAATAAATTTCTGCAGGGGTCTCGGGTCTTTGTAGTCTATTTTCAGAGCCCCCCCTTCGAACGGACATGACTTCTTTTTATAGCCAGACATTCTCCAGGAAGTATTTTTTTCTTTATTTTTGTATTTTTTATCGTTATTCATTGATTTTTACTCCGCCACTGTATCTTCAATATTTTCACTGTTGCCTAAGTCATTGGTTTTGGCGGTGGGGTGACGATATCCGCGATCTTTGGACTGACCAAAATCGTCGGTAAAGGCTTTAGCCTGGGATATCAAGACTTCCTTTTCATCAAAACTGTCAACTTTCACAATCAAATGGCGTATGATGTCTTCATTTATTTTCATAATTCTATTTAGCTCAGCGATGGTATTGGCTGGAGACTTCATCTGAATTATATAGTAGTGTCCCTTTTGGTTCTTTTTTATGGGATATGCTAAATTTCTAAAGCCACAATACTCACTACGCACTACTTCTCCGCTATTCTGCGTAACAAACAAGCCAAGACTGACTCCCAAAGCTTCCATCTGCTGCTGAGAAAGATCCTGACGACCTATAAAAATATTTTCATAACGATTCATGTTTATATAATGTACTCCATTTTTATTTTGCGGAAGAACAAAACACATCTGCCGCAGAAGCCATTCCAAAGCTCCACCAGTATGCTACTTATACATCTTTCGGAGGCATATCGCAATAGTATTTTTTGCAAAATCAATCGCTTTTTTTTCCAGAGCGCAGGTAAACGAAAACGAACTCGCGAGTCGGTCGTTTTTTGACAAAGATTGTCGGATTGCCGGCTTCGTTCCCAATGATGAGGAAAACGCCCCTTCGTTCGTGACGATGCAGTCTCCAGAGTCAATTTCGGTATGCTAAGATTGCGAATTATAATTATTTTTTTGTTTTATCTTACTTTTTCTCATACTCTAGAAATACCCCATGACTCGTCGGGTAGCAAGAAAAAATAGAATTTTTGAGAGTCGCGTGATATTTGATCTTGGTTTTGGCTCCGGGACAAAATGCACGCGGAGCCCAAAATCTCTAGCGGTTCTTAATTAAAAATTAAGGCAACATCGTAGTGAGTATTCACATCGCCATGCAATAGCCAAAGTTCATTATTAAGCCCTTCTTGCCGCTGCCCTGGTTCTAGAGTAAATTCCGCTGGGATTACTCTTAAAGGCTCAAAAGTGATTACAGTTTTATTTAATAGCGATATTATATTTATTTTTTTCTGCAGCACCGTAGCAAGTAGGTGCCCCAAACCTTTCCTGTTATCGGTATCAGTTTCGGACAGATCCATATAATTAATAAATTCATACTCTCCTGCGTATTCCGCGCCAAACTCCTGTGCGGTAAGTCTAATAAAGTTATTGATATACCATCTAACAGTGTCCAAATGTGCATTTTCCTTTTCTACATTATCCTTCATTTTTTTGAACTTTTCATTCATCATAGATGACGAAAGTATTTGGGCTGCTATATGAATTTTTACAAATTTTTCAGTTGCTGAATTAGTTAGCATTTTTAACAAAGTGTCTGCTAATGCGCCTCGGGTGATGCCAAGAGCGGTATAGCCACAATTTCCGTCACCAGCAACGCCAATGCGGAAAGCGGATTTTTGGTGTCCCTGATTGTCCTGGAAGCGTACTATTTCAGGAATAATAAGCTTGGGGGTCGAAGAAGAGGCCTTCGGCTTAGAAGGAGTGGGCTCTGAATACATATTTCTCAATAGCTCACTAAAGTCTTTTTCAGATAACCCATTCCCACTAGATAAAATTTGGATTTTTTCTTCATCACTCAATTTTGATGAAGTGGATATATCCTTCTTTATTACGTGCTTCATTGCGTAAATATTGCTGCACATGCCAACCAATAAAAATAACGACAACAATGTTTTTTTCATTCTTTTGCTCCTTTCGTGATTATGTGTCATGATATTTTATAAATTAACGTTTGTCAAGTGGGATTTATAATTTAACTTACCACCCTACGGATTAGATAATGAAAATTAAGCTCTTGGTGTCGCGCAGGACATCTTCCACCAAGTACCATTTTATCAAAAAAATGTCAAAAAAAACGTTAACGAGCACAAAATTAACGGAAATTTTACAATTTTCTGTCAGTATGGTAACTGGTGAAAAGTGTG
>JAITQS010000036.1 GCA_031288795.1 Holosporaceae bacterium
GAACCTACCGGTGACTTCGCCGTTACCGCCGGTAACGGTGGCGAAGGTGAGTCTGGTGAAGGTGGTAGTGGTGTTGGTGGTGCTGGTGGTAAAGTTCTTCTAATGGCAAATGACATAAAACCTGCCGGTGACTTCACCGTTACCGCCGGTACCGGTGGCAACGGTGGGTCTAATGAAGGTGGTGTTGGTGCTGGTGGTGCTGGAGGCGACCTAAATCTTATCACCAGTGGTTCTGTGAAGAGTCTAAATGGTAAAATTAGCGTTACTGCCGGCATCGGTGGCGAAGCTTTTGGTAATGCTGGTATTTTTGGTAGTGGTGGTGCTGGTGGTGAAGTATCTTTGACGGCAAATGATGATATAGAAGCTGTCGGTGACATCACCATTACCGCCGGTGCCGGTGGTCAAGGATCGGGAGGTATTGGTGGTGCTGGTGGTAAAGTATCTTTGATGGCTGTTGATATAACTACTATCGGCGGCATCACCGTTACCGCCGGCGCCGGTGGTCAGGGACTTGGGGGTAGTGCTGCTGGTGGTGCTGGTGGTGATGTATCTTTGACGGCTGGTGATATAACTACTACCGGCGGCATCACCGTTGGTGCCGGTAAAGGTGGTCAGGGACTTGGGGGTAGTGCTGCTGGTGGTGCTGGTGGTAGTGTATCTTTGGAGGCAAATGCAGTCACTGCTCCAACAGTTAAAGTAATGAGCGGCTCCAAAGGATTGAGCGTAGGTGGTGCCGGAGGGGCGGTTGACGTTAATATAACAACGCTGGTGGCTCCAATAATTGAATTGACTAAAAATAATGGTGATTTAAAATTCAACGTCGGGATTTTAAACGTCCCCAATGGCGCTACAATTACTCTAGATGGCACCAAATATGGGGATGGTGCAACAGGAGTGCGTTTTGAGGCCATCAGTGTGGATTCAGGCCAAACATTGACCATAGAGACAAAAAATAACGCTGAATACAGCTTTGGGAAGATGTATTTGGTGGGAGCAAATCTCACGATATCAGAAGACAGTACGCTGTGTTTTGCAGATGGCGCGACCATTTATCCTGAATCTGAAACTGCAGGTTTTTCAGGACCTACTGATGCAGGCAAACCGAAAAACTGTCCCCAAGAAAAATTTTATCAAATTGATGTGAGTACCATTGTATCTGATATAAATTTTGCAAATAACTCTTCTATTGCAGTTAGTTCAAGTGACAGCCGTGTTGAGAACAAAACGTACGGTGGAAAGAGCGTTTCCGGTTATCTGGAGAATGAGGCAAATAAAGACAACTGGGTCCAAGCACTAAAAGATCTCGGGTTTATAAAATCAGACTTGCCGAAAATAGTCTTGCCGTTGGATGCAGCAGAAAACGCTCAAAATAACGAAAATTGTGCTCTTCTGGTGCAGGTGAAGGATAGAACGGACATTCCCATCACCCTCAATGTGACAAGTACAGATGGTGACAACGTAGTTTTGAAGACGTCGCTGTTCACGCCGAGCGATTATAATTCGAATGTGGCAAAAGCCCTTTTGAGACAGAGCAGCGCCGATTATAATGATGATTATGGAGCTAGCGACTACACTGAAGAATATGAAAGTGGCGTGTCCAAAGTCACCTACAGCGGAGACAATTCCGGGTTTAGGGGGGAATTCGAGCTCAGCGGCAACACAACAGCGGAATTTTTGGAAACCGGAAAAATTTTCGGCGGAGACATAAAATTGCAGGACTCGGCTAAGCTAATCTGGCGCGGCGGCGACAAGGACGCCGGCAATCATCCCACCATCACGATGGCGGGCGCTTCGTGTCTTACTTTTGCACTGCCGGAGGGCTCCAACAATGTATTTTCCATTTATGGCATCATAAAAACTGCTGAAAATAATAGCGATCCACAAATCGACATTGAATCCGGTAAGTTGTACGTCAAAAACGATTGCTCAGGTTTCAAGGGAAAGGTCACGGTGTATCCGGGAGCAGAATTCTACATTCGGACGGACGTGGGCGCCAGCGGACAGCACAAAGGGAAAATGTTCGGCGGTCTCGTGGATGTCCGGGAGGGAGCCCTCGCCGTTTTCGACATGGCGAGCGCCAGCATCAGCGACTCCACCGTCTCCGGCACCATGCAAATCGGTCAAGATGCAACTTTCGGGAATCTAAATGTCGTGGGAGGCACCCTGAAAATCCTAGAAAACGTAACGGGTATCCATATACTCAAAGCCTCCTTCGGCTCCACCCTGGATACCATGAACGGCTGCGTGGCACAGGTGGATGTAGACAAACTGGAAATTTTGGCGGGGGAAAACGCCATGGAATGGATGCTGGATTTCGACGTCAATAATAATACCTGCGACCATATTTTGACCAAAGAATTCGAAAATACAGAAGATAAACCACTGATAATATCAGATTATCGGGTTCTCGGAGATCCAGCAGAAGACGAGTACATCTTCCGGGTTTTGAATATCAGCAATGGTAATAATTATCCCCACATAGACATAACAAACCCCCTCCACGAAACTTCCCACAGCGTCTATAAATTGAGCGCTCCGGATCGGAACGGGCAGGTGATCATGAGGATTCTAGAGGGCTGGAACGGTAAACAACAAAAAGAAATAACCGAAGTTTACCAGCCGCTGCATTTGGCGCATAGCGCCGTCTTGGCAAATCTCAAAGATACCCTGGACACGGTCTACGACAGCCCCGATGGATTCGGCAACTACTCGACTTTCGGGGAAAAATATCACCTGTGGAACAAGCTCACGACCTACAGTTGCACATTCGCCGCTTCCGACGGCGGCTCCATCTATGGCGAAGGTTGCGCCACAATGATGGGCATCGACGGGGAATCTATTCTGCTGGAGGACGGCTGCAAATTAATTTCCACGATTTTCGCCGGCTACTGTCGGGAAAAATTCAACGGCGGCGCTGATAGCTACGGCAATAGCGGCAGCGGCGGTCTGAAATTATCCTGCCTCAGCGAAAATTACGGCAATCTGAGCTTCATCTGCTCCTACGGCGTCGCCAAAAGCGGCAACGGTAACTGCAAACTCCGCAGCTACGTGTTTTCCCTGAGCTCCAGGTATGGAAATAATTTTGCGCTGGACAATAATATTTTTCTCGTTCCTCTACTGCAGCTGGACTATTCCCGCATAATTTCCGAAAATACCGAATTAAAAAACTTCCGGATCAATGAGGAAGACCATAACGGACTCCGGGCGGCAATCGGGCTGAGCCTGCAATTCAACGATGGCAGCGTTAAAGCAGCCGTCGGAGTCAAATTCAATAGAAGATTCCGGGAAAACATCGCCCCCACCTGCGCCGGATCCACTATCCCGAATCTCAAAAAAATATCCGGCTCACTCCTGGAACTAAAAGCAAAAATCAGCGGAAAAATCAACGACACCGTTACCATAGACCTCGCTACCGCAAAATTATTCGGAAGCAAAAAGGGCGTATCGATAAATCTGACCATGTCCGCTAATTTATGAGGAAAAAATAACCGTCGCCGCTAGGTGTATGGCCCCTTATCCATTAAACCACAAAAGCGCCACCAATAAATTACCGGTGGCGCCAAAAATCTGTCCAAATTAGATTGATGAATTTTTAATTTATATCAAAATCGGCGTATCCAACAACTTTATAGATGGCATCCAGAGAATTACGCTCTACCTCCGTTAATTTATCTTTGATGGAAACGGTACCACTTTTGAGCAATTCCATGTCACCGATGTCACACAATTGCAAAGATGTGGGCGTTACGCTCCATATCTTTTTTATCATGATTTTTCCGCGATTTAGAATAACAACTGTGGATTCAGGGGCAAGATTATGAGATGACTCAAGATACAACGTAGATGAACTACTAAAATGGGGCCTAAAGTACGATTCCGCCCTTATGGCGAAGACCTCATTCTTGGAGGACAACTCCGCCGGCCTCTGGCGCCACTCGGAAGGAGAACAAATTTTAATGGTCAAATCATTGGAATCTTCGTTATCTCTCATAACAGAGTAGAGTGGCATATTGCTCTCCCGAACCGATACTTCCTGACGCCTCTTTCTGTTAAACTCAACCGGAGCAACGATATGGCTGTCATGGGAAACTTCCTGCAGAAGCTCTGCCGGCTCGCATCCGAAAGCGTGCGATAACCTTCGGATCAGGTCGGTGTTCAGTCTCCGGGAACCAGACTCCAGTCGTGATAGATAGGAAATGGATATGCTTGTTATCTCGGACAAGGTCTCCAGTGTGTATCCACTTCTCTTGCGCAGATATTTTAGATGAGTCATGGGAGCATCTTTCCTCTTTCTTCCCACTCGTTCTCCGCCAGCTTCCTGCGGTGTAGTGTCATGAAACGCCAAATCTTTCATCGGACTTAAACTTTGTCTAGCCATAATAATCCTCTTTTTTGCAAACTCTGATATCGGTATACCAAACGACAAAAAGAAAGTCTAGACCTTATTTAAAGAAAAATAAAAAAAACAATGTTTCTAAAACTGTATGCAATTAGCGTTTTGAAATATCTATCTTTTATGCGAAATTAAAAAAAATATTTTTTGTTGAAAATTTTTGTTTATATCATCATAATATGATCTGTACTATCAGCATGAAAAATATGAGTTTTTGTTGTTTTTATAGCATTTCATGGCACGGTGTGGCTTTATTTTTTGATTATGGATGCAACATGAATTCGTTGGAAAACAACAATGTAGGTCAGACAAGTAATGTAAAATTGTGTAAAACACACAATGTCAAACCATCTAGGAAAAAAGTAAGTTTGTCCTTTTCCAAATCCTATAGTTGTGCAAAAACATATCATCCATTGAAGCATAAGAGTGTTAAAATGAACAAAATACGTTTTGTGGAGCCAAGACCTAATAAAATCTGCCACAATTCTCCGAAAGCGCAACTATTGCTTAGGAAATACAAGATATCTCCGATTCCGGCGCCAACATTAAATACAATCTGGAGCCGCAATATTGAAATTATTAACTGGTTGCTTTCGGTTGGAATATTTGTGAAGCGTTTATCGGAGGAAAAATATTTTTTAATGGGGCGGGAATGTGCCATGAATCATGTTCTCGTATTCGCCAACAAAAAAAGAGTGGACATGGGATTACCGCCGTTCTATGTTGAAGGGTTAACAGAATATTAGGAATTTTGCATATGCTAGATGGAGAAAAGGGATTTTCCGCAGCGCAGACAACTAGGCTACCTTCAACGGGAATGGACGATAATGTAATAAGTTTTGGTTGCAGATTGAATGCTTGCGAATCCGAAATCATATACGATTTTGCTCGGGAACTGGGACTGAAAAATGTCATCATCATAAATACCTGCGCCGTTACGGCGGAGGCGGAGCGAAAATTACGCCAGACCATACGCAAGCTTCATCAGGAAAACAGCGACGTAAAAATTATTCTGACCGGATGTGCTGCCGAACTAAATCCGGATTTTTATATACAAATGGATGGAGTTGCGGGAATTATTTCCAACAAAATGAAGCTATCCCGGGACGAGTACCTGAAGTATGTGTCGAATGGTCCGAGCGTCCGGACCGGCGAGAATGGTACCTATCGGGGCAAGGTCCGGGGATTTTTGCAAATTCAAAATGGCTGTGACCATCGGTGTACCTATTGCGTCGTACGACTGGCTCGCGGTTCCAACGTCAGTTTTTCCCGGGACGATATTCTGGCTCAGGCCAAAAAATTACTGGGGAAAGGATATCGGGAAATTGTTTTGACCGGAGTCAATGTTTCTTCCTATGGTAGGGAGGGCGGATCCGGAGATAATTTGGCGTCTCTTGTGATGTACCTGCTGCAAAACATTCCGGAGCTGCAGCGACTGCGGTTATCTTCTCTGGATCCGGCCGATTTGGACGACGAACTCATCCGGGTCATAACGCAGGAGGAGCGATTACTACCGCACATCCACGAAAGCATCCAATCCGGAGACGACATGATTCTGAAACGCATGATGCGGCGCCATTCGTCGGTGCAGGTCATGGAGATTAACGAAAAAATACTGTCGCGGCGTCCGGAAGTAGTTTTTGGAGCGGATGTCATAGTCGGATTTCCCACCGAAACAGACGCAATGTTCGAAAATACAAAACGACTAATGGAAAAAGCAAAAATCTCACTTTTGCATGTGTTTCCGTTTTCCAGTCGTCCCGGTACGCCGGCCGCCGGTATGCCGATGGTGGACAAAAAAATACGTCTGGCGCGGGCAACCGACCTGCGAAATCTGGCCCAAAAATTGTTGATGCGAAAAATGCAGGAATTCATCGGAAAAAATGTAACTATTTTGGCGGAAAGCGAATATATCGCCAAAACCAATTCCTTCCTGCAGGTCAAGTCGAAAAAAAAATTGATAGCCGGACAGGAGTATTTGTTCCACTGTGAAGGCCATGAAAAAAGATGTATAATTGGAAATCCAATTGAAATTAACAGATGAGGAATAAATGGGTTTTTTTTCAAAAATAAAGTCGGCTTTGAGCAAAACTTCCGAGAAAATATCGCTGTCTATTACCGGGAAAAAAATAGGCGAGAATCTGGCGCAGGAAATAGAAGACGCTCTCATCATGGCTGATGCCGGAGTGGAAGTTTCCCTAGAATTCTCCCAAAAAATCTCCTCAAAAAAATTTCCCAAAGATGCCACGGACATCGACGTAAAAAAATCTCTCTCCGATGAGATTTTTAATCTCCTAAAGCCCTATGAATTTGATTTTTTCGAGAGTTGTCGGGGTCGGAATCCCTATATAATACTTGTGATGGGGGTAAACGGCAACGGTAAGACCACGTCCGTCGCTAAAATTGCCAACATCTTTAAAAATTCCGGCCGCAGACCGCTGCTGGTGGCGGCGGATACGTTCCGGGCAGCAGCCGTCGAACAGTTGAAATTCTGGGCTGAAAAAATCAACGTTGATATCTGTAGCGGCAAAGAAAAAGCTGACGCCGCCGGACTCGTCTTCGGTGCCATCGAGCAGGCGAGGCGCAATGGCAACGACATAGTGCTAGTCGATACCGCCGGCCGAATGCAAAATCGCGATGATCTTCTGGCAGAATTGGAAAAAATGAAACGCGCCATGCGAAAAATCGACGATACCGCTCCCCACAAAAGTATTTTGATTCTGGATGGACTAACGGGTCAAGCTACCCACGCTCAGGTGGACGTGTTCCTGCATAAGATAGGCGTGGACGGCATCATCATTACCAAACTAGACGGAACCGCCAAGGGCGGAGCTCTGATGTCACTGGTGCGAAAATATCAAACTCCGATTTTTGCCGTTGGTGTTGGAGAAGCCATCGACGATCTAAAACCATTCAACGCTCGGGACTACGCCGACGCCATCGTGGGACTTTGAGAAAAAATTATTAATACTCGTGACGATAAACCCAATAACCAATGTTTATGAAGAACAATTCAGCTGAGGCAGTCTGCTCTAAATCCCAGTTTTTTATGAAATACCGGAGCTGGAAAGTTAAAAACAATAGCGCTTTGACGTGATCCGCTCTACAACGATCTCTCTCTTTGCGAGGCCATTATTTCAATTGCTGCGGTTCTATTTCTTCTAAAAAATTTTCTTCCTCTACTTTTAGGCAAATCCATCGCGGATTTCGATGTTTCATTAGACGATAATTTTGTACTTTTTTTTTAATTTTAAAGAAATATTAAGTATTTTTTGATAATATATATCATGTAAACAATAAAGCAAACGGAAGGAGATCTGTAAACAAAAAGAACAAAATTTGGACAATCAATAAATTGGCGAGAATATAAAATAAGGAGAGACTAAATGTTAAAAAAAACAATGAAAAGTATGGGGTTGGGAATTGTAGTTGCTTTGGGTATGATTTGTATTAGCAATCATTATGCAACGGAATGCTGTGCTACGGAGCAGCCTATAAATAAGGAATTGAATGAAAATGACAGGCTAGAATGTAGAAAATTGGCCGACTACTTATTCAAATACTTCACCATAGACAAAGAAGATGTGAGAAAAGAATTTCGTGACGATGGTTGTCAAACTGGCCCAAGCACAAGAACTTTAGGAAGAATCTTTGATTTGCCGAAGTATGAACGTAAGAGGAAGATTCTAGAATTTACTAGAGTGGGAGGCTCAATTAAAGGCACCTTCGATGATTTGCTCAAGGGAAAAAAGAAAAAAAATGATATCATCGAGGCAAACCTTCCGGATAAAATCAGCGAGGAAGAGGACGTCATCCTCGATGCAAGCATCCCCGATGCAATCAGCCAAGAATACATACGCGTACATACTGAGGGAAAAGGATTGTGTTATTTTTATGCTTTAGGATATAAACCAGATGAAGATGTCTTTACGAAGGATTTAGCTATGCGCTATGCGCGTGCGTATCAACGGACTGTGATTTTACAGGGAATTATAAATTTATTCGATAATATTCCTTTTAGACCTTATGTCAAATATTCTTCTAAACAGATAATCGAAAAAATGGAGAGTTCTCTTTCGCTTGCTCCAAAAGAAGAGAAGGAGATTATTCTTTGGAAAGAGATACAGGCCATTATCGAAGAGTCGAGAGAAGTAGTTAAGACAGAACTTTACGGGAGTAATTCGAGGCAAGGCAGTCAATTCTACCGTGTAGAGAAACTACTTGAGGCTTTGTCCCAAAAGCTTGAGGACTTAGAAGAAAATACTCCGTACAACGATTGGAGTAGTAAGAAAATAAATGATGAAGAAATAAGTGGCAAAGAAATAAGTGACTTGCGCAACTGCATGCTGTCGGTTGCTAAAAAATGTAGGAATATGGATGATCCCCTTGAAAGTACGTCATTTGAAGGGGCCAAAGGTGGACTAATGCCTATGGTCACAACTTTCATACCAGCATATATCCACTTTAGTAGAGAGAGAAAGGAAAAAGTTGCCGTTTATTACAATAGAGACGATTTATCGGGGAATTTTTATCCATTACCTGCCCGCAAATGGGTTGTATTTGACGGCGGCGACACGAAGTTTGAAGCACCTACCAGTGGTCTGCCAACGCAGAGTCAATACAAGGAATTACATGACAAATTGGAAAAACTCCAAAATGGGCTAGAGCTACTTTCTGGCGAAGATTTCAAGAAAAAGTTGGATGAACCATCTATTATAAGAATGAGAGGATTTGATACACTTCCTCTTGATGTATTTCACCATATAGTGCTTGAAAAAAACGGAGATGTAGAACACGCATGTAGACTAATTCCCCTCAAGTATTACGATAAAATAAAACAAATATTTGAAGAGGAACATCCGGAAGTTCTTATAATGGAGTCTGTTGAAATTCGTGATTCCAAGGGAGCATCATTGAGGCTTGAATTAAAAGACAACGACGAAGAACCAATTGAAGTCTGAAACTCCTCCATTGTATAAATACATTCGAGCATGACGCAAAAACAATGACAACATTTTTTTTCTATGCCGAAAAACCAGGGGATATGTTATTTTCTAATTATAGCAT
>JAITQS010000057.1 GCA_031288795.1 Holosporaceae bacterium
ACAGGCAGTACACTGCGGTCTTGCGCTACGTTTTTCCTCGTTCTTGCAAGAAGAATCTCATTATGCAACAGTCTCTAAAAATATCAGATTTTGAACTTGAAAAAACAAACAAAATAGAGCATGTTAAAGTTGGAATCTGGGGTCATAGCTCAGCTGGTAGAGCGCGACGTTCGCATCGTCGAGGTCAGGGGTTCGATTCCCCTTGACTCCACCACCAGGTGTGACACCTGCACCCGCCAACGTGACGTTGGATCCAATAGTGTTTGCTTGCCTGAATGCAAAGACGTCGCAAAATCCACAGTTGCGAAAAAGATGTCTAGCGGGAATTGCCGCGTCGGTATCCATTTCTATTGCTATTATTGTTTTTTATATTACTAATTTCGCTCTGTAGACGGTTATATCTGGCGTTGCTATTACTTTCTTGATCTCTTCGATTTCTGGCATCTCTTAGGGCAATATTTAATTTTTCCTGCAATTCTTTACTATTGGGATCCGCCATCAATTGGCTTTGCAATTGAGCGATGTACTCGGCATCTCCGCTTAGAAATGTATTAAGCTCATTGTAGGATCTATCGCCGTTTATGTTAACACATCCCCCTAAAGTCATTAGAATTGCAAACATAAAAATTGCTTTATTCGTCATTTTAATATCTCCGTTTTTCATATAACTTGCAATAGTGTAGCAAAAAGTATGAATAAAACTAGTGCATAGTGCAAATTATTGCATCGTCGTTGCTTTTGGAGCGCAGTGGCAAAAAAAGGAGGCTATTTCGCATTACGCAATACCGCCGCAGCGACGATGTTCCATTTCGACGATTTCCCACTACTTGGTACCGTCGATGCTTTCGGATGCAGTTCTCAAGACATTGAAAAATGACTTTCGATGAGATTTTATTCCCTTAGTTGTAATACTCGTGCCGAAAAATGCTCTCTGCTGATTATCATGGCGTGCTTTGGCGCCGCTGTTTTGGTAAACATTGTTGATTTTTTCTTCTAATTTCACATTGAAATAGTCGCCATCGTATTTTAGCGAAAAGCAAGGATTGCTAAATCCAGGATAACTATAGGTTTCAGCGCAGAATTCAAGACCTTTTACTTCTGTAGGTGTGTAGGTAATGCCCACATTATTGCGGAGGCGATCTTCGTCATGATGAAAATAGGACCCGGCGATGGAAAGATCCTTTCCCAGCGGAATAGTGCATGCCACCGTGAGACGTCGATCCGGAGACTGGCGATTAGCACCTCCGGACGGATCATCGTAGGTTAAGCCAGCACTGGTAACCAATGTAAAGTAATCGAAAACCCGAGTAACGAAGCTGAGCGTATACTCCCGTAGTCTCTGGGACTTGCCCCAAACTCCGTTGAAGGTAAACGTCGGCGTTACAGCATTCCAAATCGGCTTGGTATACATTCGGACAATTACTTCCCGCGTCGATGATGATTCGGAGGGAGAATTCATGAAAGTCTTGCGCAAAGAAGTGTCGAAACACTTCTCCATAAATTCATTATATCTCTCAAGATCATCTTTGCTTTTGCTAAGATCTCCAAATCCTTTGGATTTTATTCCCAAAAATACCTCCAGCGATATGCCCTTATCGTTTTCCGGAAGCTTATAGAACAGACCTACTCCAATGGCATTGGCGTTATTTTCGGTGCCCCAATCCTGGTGGCTGAAGGATATATTCGGAGATAATAAACCCGCCTTCGTGACCCATGTGGCCATGACATCTAATAAATACGAATTTTCAAACAATTGCATTCCGGTTCCTACCGTAATATCGTCTTCCACACCGTATCTGTAGTTAAATCCGTAGCGAGGTTTTTTGGTATAGCGAATTTTATAGGGATCGTCGATGTCCCATTTATTTCTAAAAGCGATAATGAAGTCAAAATCATTTTGTCCTTTTTCCAGATGATCGTACCCACCGAAATAATCCACATCGAACTTTTCTGATCTGTTGAGTAGATCGCTTATTTTCAGATGTACTCCTGGAATTTTAGCTTCCTCCGGCAAATTCTCCAGCGAATATCCTCCGGGAGCGAATACTCTCACGGCCAGTACTTCGTCTCCGAGTTTGCACTCAACTTTGCTCGGACGCATCAGCGTAATGCCGGATCCGTTGTTCAGTCCCCCTCCCCTTTGCCGAAATATGCTTATGCCGAAGCCCGATATACTCTGTTGATATCCAATGACGTTTTTGGATGATGTATCACCCAAAACCGCACAAAAATCCAGCTCCTTGTTTTTGTAGAATACTCTGCTGTAGGACCGATAAAAATGCGTTTCTTTTGTATTTTTTGCCATCATGTCGGTGGCCAGTGTTCTTATGGATCCAAAAGCGTTATGAAACTCGTACTTTTTGCCTGTTATTTTTGCTAAATGTCTTTCACTGCTCGGAATTGAGCTATAGGTAAACTGATGGCCATAGTAAAAATCGCTTTCGAGCGTAACGTTACCAATGGTAATTACCGGAGTAAACGCTACCGCAGAGGCGTTCTTAGGACCAAAAGCCCAATCATTTTTTCTTTCGTGAGCGAATTTAATATTGATAAATCCGTCAAACTGGGATTCTTCCCTAGTGGTGCCACTGTTGGCTTCAGAATTAAACTCCGCCGCAGAAGCGTTGGAATTATTTTCGGCCGCGCCTAAACTTTTTACGTACATACCACTTAACAACAGCAGAAAAATTGAACTACACAACATTTTCTTAAACATAACACTCCTCAACACCAATAGCGCTACAATAGAGTACATCAAATAATATCTACAATAACACTTCACCATTTGCAATGATTATGTAAAAATATATTGGTATTAATTCAGGTTCCTTTAATTCTTGCGTAAAAAGAAATATAATAAGAAAGTAGTTTTTTAAGGAATAACAAAAACTTACGGAGCAGGAATACGATTTCTTCGGTAAAAAAACAACTGCTATATTAACAAATCCACATTAAATCACGAATACCGATCCCTAGATTTGAAGGACGATCTTTTCTCTAGAGGAGCGATTCGAACGTCATGGCAACTCCTTCGCCACCACCGACACATAGCGTAGCCAGTCCTTTTTTGGCGCAGCGTGTTTTCATGGCGTTCAACAGTGTGACGATAATTCTAGCGCCGCTAACCCCCAAAGGATGTCCCAAAGCGCAGGCTCCACCGAATACATTCACTCGGGAGGGATCCAGGGACAATTCCTTCATGACCGCCATGGCCACCACCGCAAATGCCTCGTTAATTTCAAATAAATCCACTTCCCCAATGGACCAGCCAGATTTTTTCAGAACCTTTTTGACGGCGCCGATGGGAGCCGTCGCAAATAATTTGGGAGATTGGGAAAACGCGCTACCGGCAACAATTCTAGCCAAAGGAGTTAGTCCGCGTTTCTGGGCCAGCGATTCCTTCATAAGCAGAAGCGCCGCGGCTCCGTCGGAAATTGAGCTGGCGGAAGCGGCCGTAATGGTGCCATTTTCCCGAAATGCCGGCTTCAGGCTTTTCATTTTCTCCAGATCCACGGAGAATGGTATTTCGTCGGCATCCACGATGGTTTCGGATTTTTTTTCTTTCACGGTTATGGGAACGATTTCGTTTTTAAAAATGCCGTTATCCATTGCTTTTCGGGCTTTTAGGAAAGAATTTTTTGAATATTCGTCTTGTTCTTCGCGACTGAAAAAATATTCGATGGCCGTGTCCTCGGCGTAGACACCCATGACGCACTGTTCGTAGGCGTCCAGGAGACCGTCCTTCACCATGTGGTCGATTATGGCGGCATCTCCGAATCTGTAGCCGAATCGCGCCTTTGTCAGCAGGTAGGGGGAATTTGTCATGCTTTCCATTCCGCCGGCTATCGCGACGTCTGCGTCTCCCGACAGTAGGGACGACGTCGCCAACATGGTGGCCGCCATAGACGATCCACAGACCTTATTAATGTTCAGACAGTTTACCGCATAATCCAAACCGGCTCCCAGAGCAGACTGGCGCGCCGCCGACTGTCCGAGTCCCGCCGACAACACACACCCCATGTATACGCTATCTAGCTCTCCCCTAACCGGGTCCACCACTTTTTTTAGTACAGCACTGCCTAAATCCACCGCAGACAATGACTTAAATTTCCCATTAAACGCACCGAGCGGTGTCCTTGCCGCCGAAACAATAACTACCGAATCCATTTTCCACCAATGTAACTACCATAACACCATAAAAAAACATCCTTCCGATAGAATATCAATAAAATATCTATTAAGTAAATCATAGTTTTTATTTATTTTCTGGAGAACAAAACAAATAATCCACCGCTGCTGAGCAGCAGACGATCGTTCAAGAGGTGAGGCTAATCATCCGGCGGATCAGACCTGCGTGAGATTGTTTGATATTTCAGTAAGTTTTTGATTAATCTTGTTTCCTATGGTTCTCATGCCTCCTATCGCCACAACGGCAATTAGACTGGCAATTAGCGCATACTCAATGGCTGTTGCACCTTTTACATTTTTTATCTTTATACGCTCCAATATTTTATCTAACATCATACAACTTCTCACGAAAACAATAAGGTTATTAAATTCATATAGCACTATTTTTATTACTAAAACATTAAGAATATGAAAAAATTACTACTTAGCTCAAAATATTATAGGGAATGGTGTCGTAATGCAAGTGCAGCAATGATCCGGTCATCGAGACCGTCATGTATTTAAAGAGACTGTTGCCTAATGGATCCTGGCTTCTCGGTTTCGCCAAGAATGACGGAGGGGGGAGGGAAGGAGAAAGCCCCATTCCCCAGGTCATTCCTGCGAATTTATCAATTATTTTTCTATCTCAGACTCTTTTGCCGGTACAGTGCTGTCCGATTCACTACTGGAAACTGCATCAGAGGTACTTGGAGAATAGCCCAAAAATTTTGAAAGATATGACGTTCTCATTTTTGAGGTAGGATCGCTATCATCTATATCTTTCATTTTTTCCCACTGCATCTTGTGCTTGGTTCCACGATATTGGTACATGGGTAAGAGATGGTAATTGGGTATTTTTTTGTGTACTTGCGGTTGGAAATATTCAAAAGTATATTCCTTTAATAAAGCTTTTTGATTGTCATCTAATATAAAATCACATCTCTGGGAGCTGATATTTGCATATAACTCTCTAAAAAACTTATGACATGCTTTTCTATATTCCTCCGCTATAGACAATGATGCCCTAGAAGAACTGGAAGATAATTCGTCATCATCTTTTTCGTCGGTGTCATAATTGCTATACTCATGAACACGTTCATAATCCGTATCGTCAATATCGCCGGTATCATCAATACCATTATATGTGCCCCCCGGATTCGGTGATGTATATCTTGTAGATTCTGCCCACGGGGCCGGAGAGTTTCTTCTGTTTATGCGATATCCCGATAAAGCAGGTCTACTAGAGCGTGAATTGACATTGTTATCCAGGGTAGCTACCTTTGGTGCCGGCTCTGCTATCGGTACTGGTATTGGTTCTGGTTCTGAAGCTTTCCTCATATCCATCACAATTCTTTCCGGTGGTATGATAATTTCTGGGACTGCACATGGTGCGGCGATACTTCGTGGGGCTGTATAACCTTTGGGTATTGCTCCTAGGGCTGATATCATCGCTAATTCTTCCATATCTCGATAAGCTTGCTGTTTACATTCAATCCCATTTCCTTTAGTTTCGTATTCTTTCCGAGCCTCGGCAATTCCCCATTTAATACCGTCTCTTAGGTAATCAATTGGAAGCTTTGAACCAACCGCAATTATTAATCTGGCGCCCAATACAACTTCCACTCGGGATTTTACGCATTGATCTGTCGGCCGAAAGAAAGTAGCTGCCAATGCGGCGTATTCTTTAAATGTAACAATTCTTTCGGGAGTGCTTAAAATATAATCCACCAGCATGCAGGCGATGTAGTGAAATTTTTCAAACGCTGGCATAATATCAATTTTTGTGGGCAAAGGAAATTCCAGAAACGCATGCATCAGTATTTCTTTGTGCGGTGCCAGCAATTCCTTTCCATTCACTTTATAAGAACATAATTTTTCTTCAGAAAAATTATGATCTCTTGGCGACATATCTTCGATTTTCAGATGCTCGCGCACAAAATCCAAATAATCTTCAGCATACAGCGGATCGTCCTCCATAAATGCGTTGAGTATTCCCTGCGTTTTCGGAGAAACTTTGCCTGTAGCGCTAATTTTTTCAAATATTTCATACCACCGAGATAGATTTCTCGGAATATTGCGGGAACTTCTAAATTTGTAATACAGAGCCTCCACTATATCATCGAGATTGTTGGCAAAATCAATTTTGCTAAAAATATCGAATAAGTACTCTTCAGGAAATACTCTTATTAATTTGCAGGAAATTTCTTTACTCATCTGCAGGTGAGCTTCATCATTAAGATTTGTTTTGCGGATGACATCATCCAGACGCGAATCCGAAACGCATTCAATTAGAGAATTACACTGTTCCAGAGAAAATGATGTTGCTTGTTGGCTCAATGTATCTGCTATCCGCACTACTTTTGAATAATCTTTCGTGTTCTTGGCGAATGAAATAATTTTCCATAAATTTTCTGGAGATAGAGAAACATTACTGTTGCTGTAGATATTTTCAACGGCTAGCCACATATTCTGGAAGAGATTATTTTGATCTAGAGCATTTGATCGCTGCAGCAATGCTTCCAGCAGATCCGGAGCAGCACCATGAAGATCATCCACAAACTCGATGAGTTCCGCAAAAGCGCGGAAATCATTATTATTTATCAGTTGTAACGCAAAATCTTTGTTGATTTTTCTACCACTTTTCTGAGTGATTATTTCTATTATGCTTCTATTGACATTATTAGTGGTCCGAAATGGAAAAGTGCAGATTTTTACTATAAATTCTTGTAAATTTTCGTCGGTGGCATTGCTAAAATCTATTGCGCGGACAATATCCACGATGTAATTTTCATGATTGATTTTTTCCGATATTTTTGCCATTTGGGGGATGAATCTTTCCAAGAAAGGCAGGGCAACTGCTACATCAAGACCCATACCGCTGTCGCTATCTTGGAGAAGTCGGCCTATTACCGGATACAAAAAATCCGGCATTCTTTCCAGGACCTCTTTGTCGATTACTTTAATTTTTGAACATTTCAACAATATGTTGGCATACTGCAGGCAATCTTTTTTTGTATAGTAACACCACAAATCTATAAAACTAAATAAGTCTTTAAGATAGCTTTTGGTATTCACCACTTGTTTGGTATCGGCCGATTGACCATCAAAAACTATGTTGTTCAAAATTTTCTTTTTATATTCGAGGTTGTTGACATTTTTTATAATTCTGATGGCCTGCTGAGGATCAAATGTTTTCAATTCTCTTGCCGCCTTTTCCGCAAAGGCATTGCTTTCTTCACTTGTGCTCGTCAATGCGGCAACACGTGTTCCGATATCCATTTTGAAGTTATTAAGATAACAGTACTTAAGAATCCATTCTCCTATTCGAAGAGCGGGAAATGCTTTTATGAATTCTGTATATAGTCCATCAGCATTATCATTGCTCACGTCGGAGTAGAGCAGAGTGTTGGCCATAACGACAATCATCCGCGCGATATTATCTTTGTCATCACCTACCATAGATCTTTTTACCATTTCTTTTTCCAACATATCTTTTTTCTGAGGATTTTTTTGATACTCCAGAGCAAACCTTATTTCCGTTTCTATTTCTTCTAATATATTGGCGCTAAAGTAGGATTTTCCTGTGTTTTCCCCCTTACGGTTATCATCAAATTCAATTTGTGATATGAGCGAAACCATGCGCACAAATTCCAACATGACAGAAGTGCGCTTCTCGATAGATTCATTTATATTTACACTTGCGGAGGCTCTTAGTCTTTTAATTATTTCATTGTTTACTTCCTCTGGGCTAAAAAACACCATATGTATCGCCAATCTTCGCAGTGAAGATTTTGAATCTATTGGTTTTCGAAGATATGCTATTCCGGCGGAATAATCCTGCGGATTTTGTTTCGCTAGAAATTTCTTAGAAGCTTCCAGAACAGAAATTCCTTTGATAATCCTCGTAGTGTCAGCTGCGTAATCTTCGTTTGAGAACGTTCCTTCCTCATCGAGTGTAGCCATATTATTTTCGTTTAAAGCTTTAGTCCAGTAGGTGACGCAGCTTTGCGGAGTTGCGGTGCTCCATTTTTGTTTACGAACCGACATACTTTGGGAAGTTACACTTTCTCCATATCGAGGCTGCGTAGACTCTACTTGACAACACTGAATCGCAAGCACCGCAATTGATGCGGTCATAAAAAAGTTTTTCATTATTTAGCTCCTCCGTTTTATTTAAGTATACACTATTGTTTTCTAAATGTCAATCATTCTTTTCGCAATAGTTATACACTCATCCATTTTTATTTTCCCCATATCTTTCCAAAATATTTTTTGAAAATTCAACATTTTTTTTTCAATTCAAAAAAAATCCACATAATTTTATTGATACCGCTCCCGAAAAAACCGCTGCCTCATGGATATTTTGGCAATAGCAACAAAAAAAAATCCAAACAGGCTAGCAGTAGACGAGATCCAAGTGGTAACCCAACCGGGATATTTGCAAAAAAATCCGCTACGTAACGATCTTGAAAATATAGTTATACAATTGATGAGAATATGTTATACTATCTTGGTACTTTGTTGGTGGGGGATTGATTCGCCGTGCCGTAAAATTATGCCGCATGGGACAGGACGGGTATCAAATGAAATTAGCGCAATGTACTCGATATTTAACTTACTAAGGGGATGGAAATGAAAAATAACCAATCTTTGTCCGGCTTGAGAATTCTGATAACCAACGATGATGGCATAAATTCTCATGGCATTAAAGCCCTCGAACGCATTGCAAATTCAATTACACCAGATGTTTGGATTGTCGCTCCAGAAGTGGGACAAAGCGGAAAAGGCCTATCCGTGACATTCGATTCGGCATTGCGCATAAAAGAATTATCTCCACGGAAATTTTCCGTTTCCGGTACCCCGGCCGATTGCATTTTTCTCGCTGTCGGAGAGATTTTAAAGGATAAAGAGCCGGATCTTATTCTGTCCGGCATCAATCACGGAGCCAACGTAGCAGACTTCATAGGACTATCCGGCACCATCGGAGCAACATTTGCAGCGGCATCACGAAACATAAGATCCATCGCCATTAGCCAGGAGTGTAAAAAAGCTCACGAACTCTTAAAATTCCCCCTGGCGGACCATTTTTTGTCCAATATCATAAAAAAACTTCTTTCGTTTAAGTGGCCAGACCGCGTATGCATGAACGTTAATTTTCCCGAAGCACAGGTGGGAGATATTTCCGGCGTAAAAATAGCAAGTCAAGGAGACATCGACGTAAAATGGGCTGTCTACAAAAGACTCGATCCCACCGACGAAGCCTACTATTGGCTACACGCCGTTTTCTCGGACGCAGAATCTTCCTCCATGTCCGATGTGAAAATCATCGCAGAAGGAAAATACATCACGATTAGCGCTCTGAAAAATAAACAGGAATACTGCGGCTGCAACGATAAATTAGAAGAACTGTTTGCAACCAACGGCAAAAATAAAAATGATAAATTGGACGATCTGTTCGTAACTAATGGCAAAAATAAAGAGGAGCTATTTGCATCCAATGGCTAAGCTCTTTGCTCATATCCTGTGTATTATACTGCTCTCGGGCTGTGAACGCTCCGGCCTGTCTCCCCTGGAGCTGAAAATAGATGACTCTTTCACCGATGACTCTTCCACCAATGAACAAATTACCCCGGGAGAATCCATTTATCTGGTGTCCGGAAAAGAGACTCTGTTCGAAATAGCTTACCGACATAACGTGGACCCCATGAATTTGGCCCAAATAAATAATATAAAAGCACCCTATAAGCTAAAACCTGGACAGCGACTGCGTCTTCCCGTCGATACCGTGCCCGAAGCCGCCACCGCCATTACCGTCACCGAAGATAAAACTATTCGCTCCTATGAGGAAGATGAAAAAGTTCCCTCTGCTCCGGATACCAAATCCGCTCCGGATACCAAAAATGACGAAGTTATAGCGGAATTCGAAAAAATGCTCGATGCCGAAACTCAAAAATCAAAAAAACAGGCTGAAGAGCTGTCCAAACCTAAAATAATTGCCGGAGATACCACTACTTCCACCAAAAAATTGCAATGGCCGCTAAAAGGAAAAATTATCTCGGAATTCGGAGATGTAAATAACGGAATCTCCAATGACGGCATAAATATAAAAGCCGCCGCCGGTACTAAAATAAAAGCCGCCGATGCCGGTACCGTAATTCGCGCCGAACGTAAATCCGACGAGGATTTTGGAAACGTCGTCGTTATCCAACATAAAAGCGGCTTGACAACATTCTATACTCACCTCAAAGAGGTCAATGTCAAAGAAGGTGCCGCCGTAAATGCCGGAGATGTGATCGGAAGCGTCGGCGATACGGGAGATGTCTCAGAACCTCAGCTGTTTTTCGGAGTCATGAAAGATAAAAAACTGGTAAATCCTAGGAAATTTTTAAAAAAATAGCCCCATCACGTGGTGGATGGAATTTATAAAAAATCCGCACTCAGAAATCGTGCAAAAAATAGGCGAGCTTGAAGCCGTTATCAAACCGTATTCGTGCTCCGCAAGTTTTGCCATTTCTTAAAAAACTACTTTTTCATTATACTTCTTACACAATAATTAAAGAGCCCCACGAAAGCGCAGTAATTTGCGCTATGCACTAGTTTTATTTACATTTTTTTGCTACATTATTGCAAGTTATATAAAAAAAGGAGATATTAAAATGACCAACAAAGCAATTCTTATGCTTACAATTCTAATGACTTTAGGGGGATGCGTCAACATGGACGGCGATAGATCCTACAATGAGCTTAATACATTTCTAAGCGGAGATACCGAGTACATCGCCCAGTTGCAAAGCAAATTGATGGATGATCCGTATAATAAAGAATTGCAGGAAAAATTAGATATTGCCCTAAGAGATGCCAGAAATCGAAGAGATCGAGAAAATAACAGCAACGCCAGATATAGCAGTTTGCAGGGCGAAGTATGGATATAAGAGAGACTGTTGCATAATAGATGAGGATACCAATACGGCAATTCCTGATAGACATTTTTTCGCAATTGATTTGGTTGGATCCGCTCCCCGGATCCGACTCCTCTAGTACTAAAAAATGGGTCCCGTAAGGAGTTTTTAACATATTTTGGCTTTTACCCTATCAATTGAGTGTAAATGGTGTAGAATATAATGGAACTTTTTTGAGACCTTTGTCTTTGCGATCTTTTCTGCCGCGCAGCTTCCCGGTACACTTGAGGATGCTTCTGTGCTGCGTCTTTTCTCCAGAATCTTCGCGAATATCTGCTTTCGAAAGAGCTCTAGTATTTATTGTTTATCTAAAAAGGAGCATCTTGATGAAATTTTGTGTTACCACTCCCATATATTACATCAACGGCGATCCGCACATTGGCCACGCATACGCCAGCATCGCGGCGGATATCATAGCGAGATTCGCTAGATTGGATGGGCTCGAAGTACATTTTTCCACCGGAACAGACGAACACGGCATAAAAGTGGCTCGATCGGCCGAAAGCGTTGACATGGATGTGCATGAGTTCAGCGATATCATGTCGAAAAAATTTCGGGATATGTCAGATAAAATAAATATGTCCTACGATGATTTCATTCGCACCACGGAAAAACGACACGAAAAAGCCGCCCAAACACTGTGGAAAATGATAGAAAAAGACATCTACTGCGATACCTATGCCGGTTGGTACTCGGCCCGCGATGAAGAATATGTTACCGAATCCGACATCGTTGACGGCAAAACTACGAATGGCGCCCCGGTGGAGTGGATGGAAGAGGCTTCCTATTTCTTTAGGCTATCAGATTATCAAGATAAATTGCTGGATTGGTACGAAAAAAATCCTAATTTTATTTTGCCAACGTCCCGCAGAAACGAAGTAATCAGTTTTGTCCGCAGTGGTCTCAAGGATTTATCCATATCCAGAAGCAAATTTACCTGGGGCATTCCCATTCCGCATCTGGATGGACACGTGATGTACGTCTGGATTGACGCTCTTACCAACTATATTACGTCTCTGGGATATCCGGATCCGGAAAAGGCCGATTACATAGCAGAAATGATGAAAAGCTGCGTACACGTTGTGGGAAAGGAGATATTGCGATTCCATGCCGTTTACTGGCCGGCGTTTTTGATGTCGGCGGGATTACCGCTACCCAAAAGAGTTTATGCCCACGGCTGGTGGACCAGCGAAGGTCAAAAAATGTCGAAATCCGTTGGAAACGTCGTCGATCCGCACGAGGTCATTGGGGAATATGGACTGGATCCGGTGAGATATTTCCTGTTTCGGGAAATAAAATTCGGAGAAGACGGCGATTTTTCCCGCTCTGCTATTGAAAAGAGGATCTCATTCGATTTAGCCAACGATCTGGGAAATTTAGTGCAGCGGGTCCTTGCGTTCATACAAAAAACCGACGGACGACTAGTCGTTGACTACGATTTCTCCGCCGATGAAAGAACTCTATTTGAAAATTCCAGATCCCTGGTGTCCAGAATGCGTCCCCTAATGGACAAACAGGATCTGCATGCGTCCCTGAGCACCGTATGGGAGCTGATTGCCGAGTCCAATAAATTCGTCAACGACATGAGGCCGTGGGAATTGGTAAAAAACAATCCTAAAAAGCTGAACAAGGTCATTACGGCTCTCTGTGAAAGCATTAGATCCATTGGATTCGGTTTGGCCCCGTTCATGCCGGATACAGCTCGAAAAATTTTCGATTTTATAAATGTGGACGGAAAATTATTTCAGGAGATCCAATCGGATTTTGTAAATCAAAATTTCCGAGCTCCGTTTATGCTATTCCCGAAGAAAAGTTAAATGTTTTTTGTAGATTCCCATTGCCATTTGAATGTAAAAAAATTCTCGCAAATAGCGGGAGCGTCCCCGAAAGATTATTCGGTTGACGGTCTGCTGATGCGAGCCAACAGTGCCGGTGTGAAATATGTGCTGAATATCGGAACGGAGCTCCTGGACATCGACGAAATGCGCTCGATTTCTGCGTCCCACGGCGGCGTATTTCATACAATCGGCATACATCCTCTCGAAGCCCAGCGACACGCACAGCAATATTCGCTGCAGGACATAGCCGACATCCTCAACCGCAATTGCAATGGCGAAAAATTAGTGGGAATCGGTGAAATTGGCCTCGATTACTACTACACCCGCGAAAGCGAACAGGAACAGAAAAAAATATTCGAACTACAAATGGATATCGCCACCAAACATGATTTTCCGGTTGTGATCCACTCCCGCGACGCCGAAACCGACACATTGGCCATTCTCCGGAACCATAAAAATGCACGAGGAGTCATACACTGCTTTAGCGGTAGTAGAGATTTCGCCCTAAAAGCACTGGACCTGGGATTTTACATTTCGTTTTCCGGAATCGTTACTTTCAAAAACAGTACGGCAATGCAGAGAATCGTCGGTGATGTTCCTTCCAATAGACTGCTGGTGGAAACGGACGCACCGTTTCTCGCGCCAGATCCGTTCCGGGGAAAAATAAACGAACCCGCATTTTTGGTGCATACGGCAAAAAAAATCGCCGAACTTCGCCAAACGACAGAAGAACAAATCGCTCGTCTTACGGCTGAAAATTTTTTCGATTTATTTTCCAAAGCAAAAATCGTCGGCGACAAAAATTAAATTTCCCTATTCTCCGCTTCGCCAAAAATGGAGGGAGAGCACGCTATCCGCTATTTTCGGTCAGGGGAGTTAATTCTTTTGGTTATTAACCAGTGAGACCATTTCCATCTGCAGACTTTCGATGCCGATTTTTTTCTCGGCGCTGGTGGGAATGACGTAGGGAAAAGCGGCGGTACGGGTCGCTATTTGCTCTTCTACCTGCTTGACCATATCTGAATGGCGAGGATTTTGGTCGATTTTCGTCAGCACCACTTGATAGACAACGGCGGATTCGTCCAGGATGTCCATAATTTCGTCGTCATTTTTTTTTATACCGTGTCTAGAGTCCAGGAGCAAAAAAATTCTGCGAAGATTCTGCCTACCTCTCAAATAATCCAGTATCAGATGATCCCAGGATCGCCTTGTTTTTTTGGATACGGCAGCGTAGCCATAGCCGGGCAAATCGGTGATGGAGATTTTTTCCTGCAGGGTGAAAAAATTTATCTGCTGAGTTCTGCCGGGCAATTTTGATACGCGAGCGCAGTCTCGCTGACCGACTACGGCGTTGATCAGCGACGATTTTCCCACATTTGATCTGCCCACAAAAGCAACTTCCGGCATGAATATATTGTTGGGAATCTGTTCAATGGAAGATGCTCCCGCAATAAAATCGCATTTGGCACTGAACAAAGCTTTTAGAGTTATCATTGTTTTTCAACTTTTTTTAGGGGCGAGGCATTGCAGTATTTATTTACGTAGTATTGCTGCAGAATAGAGAGGATATTGCTGAACGTCCAGTAAATAACCAATCCCGACGGCAATTGGGCAAACATGAAGGTGAATACCACGGGCAACAGGAGTGTCATGCTGGCCTGCGCAGGGTCTGTAGGTTTTGGTCCCATTTTCTGCTGCAGTAGCATGGAGAGTCCCATCAGCAGTGGCCAAATACCAATCTGGAGGAATGTCGGCAGGGTAATGGGAATCAATCCGAAGAGATTGAATAGGCTCAGCGGATCCGGCAGCGATAAATCTTTGATCCACCAGATGAATGGTGCGTGACGCATCTCCAGGGATATATACAGCACCTTGTAGAGCGCAAACAATACCGGCGATTGAATCAAAGACGGCAGACACCCTCCCATAGGACTTATCTTTTCCTTTTTATATAGCTCCGATATTTCTTGACCAAGTTTTATTTTGTCTTCGGCATATTTTTTCTGCAAATTCTGAATTTTCGGCTGAATTTCTTTCAGGCGATTCATGGATTTATAGGATTTATGGGCAAATGGCAGCAATAGTAGCTTGATAATCAAGGTTATGAGCAAAATGCTCAGTCCCATATTGCCCAAGATATCTTTGGCAAAGGCCAGAGCGTAGAGCAGCGGTTTCGTTGCTAGATACAGGCAGCCGAAGTCTATGGCAAGGTCAAAATGTTTTACACCGAGTTTTTCCTCATACATGTCGAGGGTCTTTATTTCTTTGGCCCCCACAAATAGATTGTTGGCTACGGATGTTTCGGAAGACGGAGTGATCTGGATGGTATCACCGAGACTCTCTACTTCGTATATTTTTTTGTTGTCCTGCAAAGAATATTTGTATGAAACATCGCAGCTGGTGTTTTGGGCAGGAATAAACGCCACGAGCCAATATTTATCCGTGATGCCGAACCATCCGCCTTTGGTGTTATGTTTTAGCTGACCGGATTTTTCGATGTCTTCGTAGCTAATTTCCCGCAATTTTTCGTTCAGATATCCCAGAGGGCCTTCGTAGAAAGTCATGGTACTGTCGGTGGATCGCGCGAATTCCCGATGTATCAGCGTTTTATAGCGCAGCGTAACGGCATGATCTCCGTAGTTTTTAACTTTGTCCGTCACCGTTATAACGTAATTATCATCGATGGATATGTGTTTTTCAAACAGCAATCCGTTTTGGTTATCCCAGGTTAGCACAACGGGAGAATTTTCGGACAATTTTCCTGTATCTCCCTTCCAGCAGGTATTTTCGTTCGGTAGGACCACGGATTTGTCTTCCGAGTACCAGCCGCCGGTCGCATAGTAGGTGTTTTCGTGGTCTCCAAAAATCGAAACTCTGGTAGATTTTTCAGCATTTTTTGCATTTCCCGAGTCACTTTCGTAATTTTTCAAGAGAATATTGTCGATTTTTAGTCCGCGGGACGATATGGTGCCGCTTATGCTTTTGGTATCGATTGTTATGTCGTGCACCGGTGTATTTTCGCTCACCGCAACTTTTTCCACGATATCCGATTGCTTCAGGGACGGCGCGTCCGCTGCGGAATTACCCATCACCGATGTGCTCACCGCCGCAGGTGCAAACGACGGAGTTGGTTTCTCGAAAAAATAAGAATAACCAAATAATATCAACATTGAAATTGCGAAAAACACAAACATATTACGTTTTTCTTCGTCCATATGGTCCTCCAAGTATAGCTGTATAGAGAAGCTGCGATATGTAAACCATTCTCGCTTCCTAGGGGAATTTTAAAGCAACGCTGTCAGATTGCAATCAATAATTTAAACTTTAGTGATTGCGCAAAAATTTCCAGATGGTTCCATCTCTAGTATCCTCGATTTTGATGTTACTTTTCAGCAATTTTGCACGAATCTCGTCGGCCAGGAGAAAATTTTTTTCCATTTTTGCTTTTTCTCGTTCGGCTATTAATTTCTGGATTTCGTTTTCGTCCAGTTCTGCAGAACTATTTCTGAACCAGTTGCTGGAATTTTTCTGCAGTAGACCGAGAATTTCAGCTTCCTGCCGCAGCAGATGGCCCAGCCGATTGATTTCGTCGGCGTCGCAACTTTTGTAGATCATGTCGGCCAAGCCGTGGAGATATTTCAGTGCCAGCGGAGTATTTAAATTGGCGCAGAGTGCGTCCAACACCGGAGAATTTATCTGGGGTGATGATTCATGACCGCTGGTGTTTGCGGCGTTGGTATTATCGAGAGCACCGTACAGTCTATCCAGAGCCTGCAGAGCGTGGTTCACCGACTGATCTGTCCAATTGAGGGTTTTTTGGTAGTGGGTACTCAGCAACACGTAGCGTATTACTTCCCCGTCGTATTTTTGCAGGATATGGTCCAGGGAGATGATATTTCCCAGCGACTTGGACATTTTTTGATTATCCACCAGCAGCATGCCGTTATGGATCCAGTAGTTAGCCATGATGCAGCCAAAGGCTCCGAAATTTTGGGCCAATTCGTTTTCATGATGCGGAAACATTAGATCCTGACCGCCGGTATGAATGTCAAACTGTTCTCCCAAATATTTATGACTCATGGCGGAGCATTCGATATGCCATCCGGGACGACCTAAACCGTATTTGCTATCCCAGGCAGGATCTCCATCTTGCGACGGCTTCCACAGCACGAAATCCATGGGATCTTCCTTGTAGGCGGCAACTTCTACACGGCTTCCGGCGATCATGTCATCGACACTTCTCTTGGAAAGCATGCCGTACTGCGCCATTTTTTTCACCCGAAACAGCACATGACCTTCGGCTTCGTAGGCGAATCCGTTAGCCCTAAGCATGTCTATCAAAGATAGCATTTCGCTTATGTGGTCCGTTGCCCGCGGCTCGTGGGTGACCGGTAATACATTAATCAACTTCAGATTTTTATGAAATTCCGCCGTTACGGCAGTCGTTAATTCACCAATGGATATATTTTCCAATTTCGCTCTTGCGTTAATTTTGTCGTCCACGTCCGTAATATTGCGCACATAGGTAACGCAGTTGGCGTACAGGCGCCGGAGCACTCGATAAAGAATGTCGAACACAACCAATGGACGAGCGTTCCCGATGTGTGGACTGGCGTAAACCGTCGGACCGCAGGAATACATGCGAACATTTCCGGCATTAATGGGAATAAAATCTTCCAAAGTGTTCGATAACGAATTGTATAATTTTAATTTTTTCATTCTAGAGCTTCCAAATTTTTTTCTATGCGATGTTTTATGCGCTCATACCCAATAATGTGCGCTATTTTTTTTAGCTCCGGACCATGATCAATACCCGTAAGCGCAATCCGAATGGGATGAAATAGATTTCGCCCCTTTTTCCCGGAAACGTTTTTTAAATGCGCCACCCATGCGTCAAAATCAAACGGATTCGAAAGAGAATCCAGCATTTGCTTCAGGAAAATTTCATCTTTTTCCGCGGCATTTATTTCGCCGTAAAAAATACCATGCCAGAAAGCCGCTTCTCCAATGGAATTTATGTTTTCCCGAATGGCATTCCAAAAATTTTCCGAAATATTTTCCAGACCAAGTTGCTGCAGAGCATTTTTTACGTCGTCGAAGGATTTTTCGCTGAGAATTTTTTTATTTAGCAGCAGCAGTTCTTCCAGAAAAAATTTTGGAGAAGCCAAGCTCATTTTCTCGAAATTAAATTTTTCCACCAGACTATCTACCGTATCGGCGGGATTGGGATTATTGGCCGTTCCAAGCGATGCAAGAAAATTAAATATAGCTTCCGGTAGAATTCCTGTTTTTCGCATATTGCATATGCTATAGGCGGATCCGACCCGTTTAGACACCTCATGACCGTCCGACGCAGACATCAGTGGTACGTGGGCGAATTCCGGGCTTTTTTCGCTGATGGCCCTGAATATATCGATTTGCGTTGCGGTATTGGTGATGTGATCATCTCCGCGAATGATATGCGTAATCCCCATGTCTAGGTCGTCCACCACGGATGCGAAGGTGTATACGAAGGATCCGTCTGGTTTTATGAGAATCGGATCGCTCATGCTGCTAAGGGGAACAGATATGTGGCCGTGCACCAGATCTGTCCACTCCATTGATTTTGTATCATCTAATTTGAAGCGCCAATGGGGTTTTAGGCCGTCGGCCTCTAGTTTTTTTTTCTGGGCGCCGTCAAGTAGGAGAGAAGCTCGGTCATAAACCGGAGGCACTCCCATCAGGGACTGGGTTTTTCTCTTGAGGGCGAGTTCCTCTTTCGTTTCGTAGCAGGGATAGATTCGACCTATGTTTTTTAGATGCTCCATGGCTGAAATATATTTATCGATTCTCTCCGACTGCCTAAAAAACTCATTCCATTCTACGCCGATCCAGTGGAGATCTTCCAACATCAGCTTTTCCATTTCTTTTGAGGATCGCTCCAGATCCGTATCGTCGATGCGTAGCACAAAAGTTCCGTTGTTTTTTAGCGCAAAAAGATAATTTAATACCGCTATTCTTATATTTCCGACATGGAGATATCCGGTCGGTGAGGGAGCAAACCGTACTTTGAGACCGTTGTCTAATGGCCTCACTTTTACTTTATTCATATTTACCGCCTTCTTTTTTTAGCAGTTTTTTCCACCAGCCGCTTCTACCTTTTTTCTTATTTGATTCTTCCATTTCTTCCGGAATAATTTTACGTTCAAAATTACGTTCATAATTAAAATATGATTCTACAAACTGTGTCAACACCTTATGGTTGTCCGAGATTACCAATCCTGCCAAGATTTTTTCTTTTTTAGCATCGTCGCTGTCCAAATTAAGATCCACATGGGAAATGGAAACGAGTTCAGACGAAGCTGGAATGTCAGAAGCGACGGCACTTACTTTTTCTTTTTCCGGAGTGCTGTTATTTTCGACTACGGTACGTCGTTTTGTTCTTGATCTACTGTTCCGACTTTTGCTATTTTTTTTCTCTTTATTGGGGGAAGGTTGCTCTGTTTTTTTAGGTGGTTCTGTTCCTTTTTTCTTAACGCTCAGGGTAAATACTTTTTTTGAATCATCTTCTACATTTTCCTGCGCAGCAATTTCCTGTTCCTGAGAAGCTGGAGTTTCTTCAGCGTCGATATTGGGGAGCGATGTCTCCAGGGAGCGGATATTTTTTACCACTCGTCCTTCTTTTCGGCGACGGCTTCTGGAAGATCGGCGTACGTCAGCAACCTCCGGCACCACTGATTTTGCCGTTTTCGTCACTTCCGACGTCTCCACCACAACCGCTTCTTCGCCGGAATCCGATTCCAGTGCCACCATTGTTTCTTCATCGGAAACCGGTTCCAATATTGTAGCAGCTTCGGTGGTTTTCATTTCGGAAATGGTATTTATGGGCACATAGATAGTTCCTCCGGTATAGCGTTTATTGCCAACGCTATTTTTATCTTTGGGGAGGCGTTTTCTAACGGCGGTGGTTTCCGAATCATCTTCGGAGTCGGAATTAATTTGTTTTACCACCTGAGTTATTTTGAAATCTGCCGCTGCGATACTTGAATCTATGATGAAATTAATTTTCAGACCTCGTTGTTCTATGCTAGAGATAAACGTTCTTTTGTTATTCAGCAGATACAGTGCAACGTCGGTGGAGAGAGTCACGGTTACTTCACTAAGATCCATAGCAAAGCATGCTTCTTCTATTTTTCTCAGGATCTGGAGGGCAATAGATTCATCCGACCAAATAATGCCGCTGCCGTTGCAATGGGGACAACTTATCATATTTACGTCGGCAATGCTGGAGCGCATCCGCTGTCGGGAAAATTCCAGCAGACCAAAGTGACTAATATTTCCCAGTTGAATTTTGGCTTTGTCTTCGCGCAGAGCTTCCCGCAGAGCTCTTTCCACCTGGGCGTTATTGCGTTTTTCCTCCATATCGATGAAGTCCACCACGATCAATCCGGCAAGATCCCGCAGACGGCATTGGCGTGCTATTTCCAGCGTTGCCTCAAGATTGGTCTTGAGAGCCGTTCCGGCGATGTTTCTCTCGCGGGTAGCTCTGCCGGAGTTTACGTCTATGGAGATCAGCGCCTCCGTTGTGTTTATTACCAAGTATCCGCCGGATGGAAGATCCACCCGGGTAGAATATATCTGATTAACCTGTTCGTTTATTTTGTATTTGCTAAAGAGAGGAATCTTTGTGTCTGTGTATTGTATAATTTTTTTGGAGTGGCTGGGCATAAGTTTCTTGATATAATTTTTGGCAATTTTATAACCTTCTTCGCCCTCTACTATAATGGATTCGATGTCCCGCGAGTACAAATCCCGAATAGCCCTCTTGATGATGTTCGCTTCCTCATAAATTAAGCACGGAGCTGTTGATTTAAGCGTAATGTTTCTAATTTCATCCCAGAGCTTCTTGAGATAATCAAAATCTTTTTTTATTTCTAGTTTAGAACGTCCGACTCCGGCGGTACGAATTACGGTGCTGCCGTTTTCAATATGCAATTCCGCCACCATCGCCTTCAATTTTTCCCGATCGGCCTGATTCGCCACCTTGCGGGAAACTCCGCTTCCCTTCGACATGTTGGGCATGAGAACACAGTATCTTCCCGCCAAAGAGATATAGGTTGTTAATGCAGCTCCTTTATTTCCGCGCTCTTCTTTGGTGACCTGCACCAGCATTATTTGGCGTTTTTTTATGACCTCCTGTATCTTGTAGCGGCGATAAAACTGGTATCGCAGTCGGGATATTTCCCGGGGATCGATTTCCTCGTCGCCGTCGCCGGATTCCTCGGTACGGGCACTCATGGCGCCCTGAATACGCTCCTCCAGCTCTTCTCTATCTCCCACAGGAATTTGAAAATAGTCGTGATGTATTTCGCTAAAACTAAGAAAACCGTGTCGCCCACCACCGTAGTCCACAAACGCCGCCTGCAGCGATGGCTCCACCCGGACTACCTTCGCCAGATATACGTTGCCTTTGATCTGCGCCTTGGATGGCGTCTCAAAATCAAATTTATCGAGTTTTTCTCCGTCAATGACGGCAACTCGTATTTCTTCCATATGCGCTGAGTCTATCAGCATATTCTTTGCCATAACCTACCCCATATATTTCTTGGCCACTGGCAATGGGAATGGGAATGGCTAAATAACGCGGCTTTTTATTAAAATTTTTTGTATTGCGCACAAATCATCTGGCAAAACCAAAAACACCGTCAGCATACTGACTTTGTACAAAATACCGTCCCAAAAATGCGTCATTAAAACTTTCTCCATCGTACCTAGACACACAAACACTCTGCGAATACAATCTTTAGCAACAATTCGTCTGTGTGCCCTAAAATTTTCCCATTGGAGCACAATGCTACAAATTAACCAAATCAGATAATAATATCACAGATCCGTTCCACATACTATATATTATTTGTTGTAAATACTGCTATAATCCTGAATGAAATATAAAGATAAAAAAGTTTTTATGTTGTTAAGAAGTATAATATTATTCATTACGCTCTGTTTGGCCTGCAGTTACACGCACCTTAGTTGTCAGTTTAGCGAAAACACCGGGGCGAGTTCCGGGCTTAACTATAAAAAAACGTCTCCCAATAATCTAAAATTAAAAAATCCTATAAAAAAGATATATCTCAAAAGAGAAAATAATAAATGTTTTTTTTGCGTAGATTTCATTGATGACATATCATTTACACCACGTATACATATGCTTTCCAACGGCGCCAAAATACTTTTATCTTTCAGCGAGGCCGTCATTGCTCCCCAAACCAAAAGCATAAATCACAGCCTGATAAAAGGATATTTTTTTGAAAAATTTGGAGACGCATCCCTGATGCTGGTGCTGGCTCTGAAGGAAAATGTTGTGTTTACCGAAAAAGTATACACACAAAATACCATTAAAATCGGTTTTATGATCAGCAAAAAACGGGTAATCGCCATTGATGCCGGACACGGCGGCAAGGATCCCGGCACAAGATGCTTTAACGGAGATTTCGAAAAAAATATCACGCTGGTTATGGCCATCGAACTGCGAGAATGTCTGCTAAAAAGCGGAAAATACAGGGTGATGCTCACTCGTGACAATGATTCGTTCCTCTCCATAGATGAGCGGAAAACAAAGATTGATTCCGCCAAAACAGATCTGCTTATTTCTCTTCATACCGACAGCAACAACGACAAAAATATCAGAGGAATCTCCATATACACTCTTCCCAATCTCGATTATCTAACCAAGTTGTCAAAAAAATATATCGACAACGCCGATAATTATTACAGAATTCTCGCGAAATCCCGAAAATTTGCTAATATATTGGCGGGCTACATTCCGAATATGTGTAAAATAAGTAACAGGCCCTGTAGAAATATCGAATTAAAAATTTTGAAGGTCGATCTGCCGGCAATACTGCTGGAGCTCGGCTGCGTCAGCAATAAAATCGATAACTCGCTCTTGCATTCCAAAGACTTTAGAGATAAAGCAAATCGTGCTATTTTATATGCTCTGAACGATTTTTTTGAGAAGGAAGAGAACAAATAAATGTCCCTAAAACGCATAGTCGGTCGTTTTTTATGTTTTGTCATGATCGTAGCACTTTTAGGATTAGCCACGCTATTGGCAATTTTGTACATGTTTTCTGCGGATCTGCCGGATCATACATCCCTAAAAAAATACGTGCCCAACATGGCCAGTAGAGTTTTTTTGGAAGATGGCAGTAAGCTCTGCGAATATTCCTACGAAAAACGTTATTTTATTCCCGTCGAAAAAATACCACGAAATCTCATAAATGCATTTCTTTCGGCTGAGGATAAGCGCTTTTACGAGCACATGGGCATAGATTTTATCAGCACTCTAAGGTCTGCCTGGTATAATCTACAACATCTTGGTTCCGGAAAGCGTCCCCAGGGAGCGTCCACCATTACGCAGCAGGTGGCTCGGATATTTCTAATAAAAACCAACGAGGTCTCCTACATTCGCAAAATTAAAGAAGCAATTTTGTCTTTTAGAATAGAGTTGGCGCTGTCCAAGCAAAACATACTGGAGCTTTATCTCAATCAGATCTACATGGGACTTGGCGCTTATGGAGTCGCCGCCGCCGCCAAGGTCTACTTCGACAAAACCGTCGACGAGCTTACCATCGCCGAATGCGCATATCTGGCGGCTCTGGCTAAGGGAGCAAACCTCTATCATCCCATCAAAAATAAGAATAATGCTCTGGAACGAAGAAATTGGCTCCTCGGACGTATGCAGAAAGATTGCTTCATCACTAGAAAAGAAGCTGCCAAGGCCATGAAAGAAGATCTCCTGGTGGTCGCGCCGGAAAAAATTCCCAATGCCGAATATTTGGCAGAGGAAATTAGAAAATACCTCATGGAAAAATTTCCCTCCAGTAGCTTAAACAAAGATGGATTCATTATTCGCGCAACCATGGATATCAGATTGCAGAATTTCGCCTATAATGCGCTGCGCCGCGGATTGGAAAAAATAGATAGAGATTTTGGCTGGAGAGGTCCCATTGGAAAAATCAGTGGAGAAAAATCCAAAGAACGGATTAGCGAAAAATTGAAAAAAATTGCGGCTCCAGCCGGATCCGGAAACTGCCAAAAAGCCTATGTTATCAAAAATCACCAAAAGCAAATTACCATAATAACCGAAGCTGGTACGATTGAAAAAATTTCCAGCTCCGATATCCCGTGGATACGTAAAGCTAAAGCCGGAGATGTAATTTTAGTCTCCGATACGCCGAATAAGGACGGCACATTCGACGTACGTCAGGTACCATTGATTCAGGGGGCCATCATTGTAATAGAGATAAATACTGGTAGAATCCTGGCTATGCAGGGCGGCTACGACTTCTCCATTAGCGAATTCAATCGCGCTACCCAGGCCATGAGACAATGCGGATCCATTTTCAAACCATTTGTGTACTTGGCTGCTCTGGAAAATGGATTCTCCCCCAATTCCATCATCGATGCCGGATCCATCGAAGTTGAAATCGACAACGGAAGTGTTTGGAAACCAAAAAATTATCACGGAGCTGTTCTGGATAAAATCACTTTGCGGCGTGCTCTGGAGAAATCCATCAACACCGCCACCATAAGAATCGCCTATGAAGTCGGCATGGATAAAATATCGAAAATCGCCCGTCAATTTGGCATTTTTGAGGATATGCCCCAATATTTGTCATATTCTCTTGGAGCAGGAGAAACGACTCCGCTGAAAATCACCACAGCCTACGCCATGATCGCCAATGGCGGAAAACGCATAGTGCCAACTCTGGTGGATTATGTGCAGGATAAAAGAGGAAGTACCATATATCGCAGAACTAGCGCATCTTTGGATAGCAACTTGCCATTTAACTCAGAATTTCCACCAAAATTAAACGACTCCCGTGAACAAATAATAAATGAACAAAGTATTTTTCAAGTCATATCAATGCTGGAAGGAGTCGTGTTGCACGGATCCGGTGCCAGCGTCAGGGTACTCGGCATACCGGTCGCCGGTAAAACCGGCACCAGCAACGAAAGCCGCGACATCTGGTTCGTGGGATTTACTCCGGATATCGCCGTCGGAGTGTTTGTGGGCTTCGATGATCACTCCCTGAGCCTCGGCAAAAACGCCACCGGATCATCAATTGCCGCTCCAATTTTCATCGATTTCATGACCCAGGCAAAAAATATTCTTTCTCCCAAGTCGTTCCGGATTCCCAAAGGCATAAAACTTCGCAAAATCGATCTGGAAACGGGAGGCTCCCCCACAGGAGCAGTGTCTATAATGGAGGCATTTAAGGATGATGAGTACGAAAACGAGAATCTCCTTGCTCCAGCCCAAAGACTCAATACCTTGCAGAAGCTCATGGGAGAAAAAATTGACGACTATCCGGTGGGAGAAAATAAAATCCCCCGCGAAAATAATACGACAAATACAAAATTATTATTTGGAATATACTAGCCAGGTACATTTAATTCTCTGATGTTCGAGTTTTTCGCTTACCACCCGTCGTTTTCAAGTTTTCTCATTTCTACCGGCGCGAAGCACACTTTTCACCAGTTACCATACTGACAGAAAATTGTAAAATTTCCGTTAATTTTGTGCTCGTTAACGTTTTTTTGACATTTTTTTGATAAAATGGTATTTGGTGGAAGATGTCCTGCGCGACACCGGGCTTAATTTTTACTATTTAATCCGTAGGGTGGTAAGCAAATCAAACAAGAATTTTCACGCTTCCATGGCTGACTCATGATTTTTTTGAGAGCATTGTTGGAATATCAGGTATATTTTTTAAAAAAAATTCAAATTATTGTGGCCGAAAAACAAGGAATGTGAATATCATCAGTTGTGGTGACGATTATTATCTCGTTCATATTGAACATACGGGAAACCGTATAATCTCCTTATATTTCAATATAACAATGCTGCAAAATAATGAGTCAGCCATGTGGATACACACGCCAAGCGGTTAATTATTTTTGAGAGAAGTGCTGTAACACACTGAAAATACTTCAAAAATTCCAATGCGGAACGGTGATTTTTTCTAGTTCTTGAAAAAAGACGTAACACTAGTGCATGTACCCGCATTTTTCGATGCACCTTGTCGCTGCTGATACAGAGACGTTCCCGCCAAAGCGGAACTGGAGAATGAGTTCGTCCCAAGGGACTCCCGCTCCACCACAGGTTGTGCGTACGCGGAGAATATCAAATTTTACTTAAATGCAATGAGCGCCAGAAACCCTCTGAATCAGAGGCGGTTACGCCCATAAATGTATTTTAAATTAATACAAAATGTATGCCGTATTGGAGCTGTCAACCGAATTTTCTCTCCGTTTCTCCGAAAATTCTCCAAAAGCGGGGGACTGGAGAATTTGCCTAGTTCCGCTGCGAAGGCCTCATTCTGAGAGGCTTTCTAAAATTTGCCTAAAATGCCATCTAAAAAGTTCGACCAAAATGACTGGAGTAGCTGGTGTCACTCAGGGCGAAATCGCATTGTCTCTATTCCGCTCCAAAAATTTCGATGCAATTTCAATATGTTATCGAGATATTTCTGCGAAAGGTGTCACCTGCTATATAAGTGGGAGTCGAAAAATGATAGCTCTATTCTTAACTATTAGGACAAGATACGTCTCCGGCTATTGGCTAAAGCCCTCTTATACTAAATCTCATTCTTAATTTTCCAAACTGAGGGCAGCGCGCCCTACAAATCAGCATATCATTTAGATGGCCGAAATGGGATTTGGTATTACTGCAGCATCGCGCTAAAACATTGGTATGTAATCACGATTGAGATCAATTATAGCTCGAATTTGATCAGATGCCGCTTCATCCAACGGAACCATTGCAGTATAGTGAGCTCCTCTCCCGAACACGTGCACCACATCATGTCCATTATTATATCTCACAATTTCGCGAAGTCTTCCACCAATATCCGCATCATGAATTACAATAGTAACGTTAAGTGCCGCAGCCATCGCATTCCACCAAACTGTATCATCAGCCCAGATTTGTTCTGTGCCTTGATTGAGAAATACCCATAGTGCGGCATAGTCAACTCTTCCATCATGTATCAATGTTGCCATTTCTGCGTACACTGCTTGTGTTACTTGATCTTCAGTCATTAGGCTCCATAATAATTCTCCACGATTAGTGTGTATGAGATTCCTATCGATTCTTTGCAGCATGGTATCAAGCTCATCTGGCGTAGTCAGAACTAAACCACCATTATGAGCTGCAATCCACGCTCTAGCGTTAGTACGTAATCTCTGTGCAATAGTGATGATTCGCGCCCTGATATTATCAAGACCAGAGAGTCTTCATGCAAATATAGATACAAATAATTTTCCGAATTTATCAAAAACATCCTCGTATGATAAACAAAACAGCAGCTTAAGGGAAATATTTAACATCTTTTCAGATTTTGACACGACCTTAGTTCGTCGCGTCATGCGTCCGAGATAATGTCTGGTATTTGAGTTGTTTTGCTCGATG
>JAITQS010000064.1 GCA_031288795.1 Holosporaceae bacterium
AAAAATTCACGTGATTTTGGACAACGGCTCCTACAACAGTTGTCAAAAAACCAGGGAAGAAGCTGGAAAAAGAGGCATTAAGCTCCACTTTTTGCCGCCATATAGTCCAAATTTAAACCACATCGAGCGATTATGGAAAATATGGAAAATAATGAACGAACACGCCAGAAATAACAGATTTTTCGGCAGCGCCAAGGAGTTTCGCGAAAGTATTTTTGGATTTTTTGCTGAAACTTGGCCACTTATACGCCCTTATATGAGTACCCGCATCAATGATTCTTTCCATATCGTCAAAAAATCCTCTTTCTCATCTTGATTTGGTATATAATCGCATATATCTTACACAAAATTATCTTGGATATCGTATTATGAAAATTTTATTACTTGGAGGAGAAGGCTTTATTGGACGCAATATTGCAGAGACTTTGCCTGGCAATTTTAGATACTATTCTCTTGGGCGATCTCCTTCTCCGTTTAGGTCGAATGGCGATAATTTTATAAAAACAGATATCTACACTGATGTGATTGGAGAATCTTTTGATGTATATGTTCATTTGATAAACAACGACCCAGGCAGAGAACTATTTCTCATAAAAAATATAAATCCAGATGCCCATGTAATTTTATTTTCGTCTGCGGTGATCTATGCAAACCCGTCTTCCGAATATGCCAAGAGAAAGCAACTATTAGAGAGAGTTTACAGCGAGCATTGCAAAAAATTAACGGTTCTCCGATTATTTAACGTCTATGGCAGATATCAAATTCCTCATCGGCAAGGAAGTTTGGTCGCAAACATTTTATATAATCATATCAATAATGTTCCAATTGAAATAAATGACATGAATGCGGAAAGGGATTTTATGTTTGCCGCAGATATTGCAAAGTATATAGAGTCCATTATTGAAAATTCTCTCTATGGAATCTACGATTTGGCCACCGGCCACATGTATCCTTTAAAAAAACTGTGCGCAGTCATGCAAAAGGCCATGTCTCTTAGGTTGAATATTGTGGAACTAAAACAAACGGCGGATAGTAGCTGTCCACATGCCTCAAGGATTGTTCCTTGCAATGTCCAAAATTGCAGCCTAGAATCGGGATTAGAGAAAACTTTTGATTTTTTTAGGAAAAATAACGAGATTTTGAAAGAATTGCTATCGTGAAGAATATAATCATAGTGGGCGCTGGGATAGCTGGAAATCTTCTAAGAAACGATATCGAGCATAATCACCGTGGCATTAATATCGTCGGTTTTATTGACGATGAAGCTGTACTTGGTGCGGAAAAAATCCTTGGAACCATTGATCAACTTTCCTCCATCACCAAAACCCATAGTAGTGTAGACGAAATTGTGGTTGCCATGCCGTCGGCCGATGGCAAATTAATGCGCAAGATTATTTTAAATCTATTGGATAACAAAATTCCACTGAAACTAGTGCCAAGAACGCAGGAAGTAATCAGTAAAGAGTTAGTCACCTACGACGATATAAAAAATTTTTCCTGCGAATATTTTCTTGGAAGAGCCTTTAGGAAAAATGAGACCAGTATTCTTGCGTCCATATATGGCGGCAGAAAAGTGCTGGTCACCGGAGGCGCAGGTTCCATAGGATCGGAAATCGTGCGTCAACTATTGGATTTGGGCGTAAAGCAGGTCGTTATCTACGATAGCTCGGAGCTTGCAACGTTTAATCTGGATCAAAGATTGAAAGAGCAAAATGTTCCCGAAGAACGATATAAATTAATACTTGGAAACATCGTGAATAAGCATAAGATAAATCGCATCATTGCAGAAGAACCTCCTGACATCATCTTTCACGCCGCCGCATATAAACATGTTTACCTGATGGAAGATAATGTCGACGAGGCAGTCGTTAATAATGTCCTGGGCACGAAAAACGTCGTCGATTCGGCCATGGAAAATGGCATAAAGGATTTCGTGTTTATTTCCACAGATAAGGTAGTGAATCCAACCAGCATCATGGGAGCTACTAAAAAGTTGGGAGAATTCTATATTAAACAACTGGGAAAAAGCGGCTCAACAAAATTTAACATTGTGCGGTTTGGTAATGTGATAAATTCGAATGGCTCAGTTTTACCATTGTTCGAATATCAATTAGAACAATATCAATATCTTACAGTTACCCATAGAGACATAAAAAGATTTTTCATGTCCATAAGAGAGGCGGCGCAGCTGGTTATTTCATGTTTATTGAACAACAACGATGGAGAGATTTATATTCTAAACATGGGAGAATTGATTGAAATATACGAAATAGCCCAATGTTTGATTCGCAGTAAAAATTTAGTCCCAAACCGAGATGTGAAAATAAATATCATAGGACTTAAAAAAGGTGAAAAAATTGTGGAAGAACTGTTCTCAAGAACAGAAATTGAGAATCTGGAGATTACCGAATTAAACAATATCTACAGACTGAAAAACCACGATAAATGCCCCAGAAACATTAATAACATCATCGAGGACTTGGAGAAACTCATTGGCGAGCATGCTTCGCAGAATAAAGTGCGATCATACATGCATAGTATATTCGCGACCGTCATGGCCTAGCTGGACAGATGAGACCGTAAAATATTGAGACATCTAACTTAGCAGTTGAAGGAGGTTGAAAACTATACTGTACACACAATCTACTATGACGTTTCATTTTGGTATGATATACTGCAGGTGGCGTTAAAATATTGGAGGAAACATTCAATTATAGTCGCGTTGGGAAAAATGTGTTACGATGCTATTGGTTTATCAGGAGAGCAATTATGTACCATAGCGTTGAATATCGGCAAGATGTGCTAACCTTTTGTAATATGAAGGGAAA
>JAITQS010000005.1 GCA_031288795.1 Holosporaceae bacterium
ATTTTATCAAAAAAATGTCAAAAAAACGTTAACGAGCACAAAATTAACGGAAATTTTACAATTTTCTGTCAGTATGGTAACTGGTGAAAAGTGTGCTTCGCGCCGGCAGGAATGAGAAAGCTTGAAAATAACTTGAAAATAACGGATGGAAAGTATTTTAGACTCGCTACCCGACGAATCCTTTTTTCGCTTGGAGTTTCAAGAATATTTAGCTGAAATTTTAAGGTAGAAGAAGATCAGACGGGTGGTAAGGACGGTCATACAGTGCATACGGTTATTAATTCTAAGTTAAAAGGGAGTCCGGGGGCGCAGATTGCCGCGTTATGTGCTCATATGAATGACGAAGGTCATTTTGGTGAACGGCAGGCGCAAATGACTAGAGATGCAGTGAGGAGTATGCCTAAAAGGTGGAGTACATTTTTTGTAAAACCTGATAAAACGCTGTATGGTCCACCAGCAGGTGTGACATCTGCCCCCGCCAACGTGACGTTGGATCCAATAGTGTTTGCTTGCCAGAATGCAAGAACGTCGACGGCGAGAAAAAGCCATTAGGCATCAGTCTCTCAAATACTTTACGCAGAATTCCGGTTGAATCACCGGAGCGCGCAATATTATTGCGAAAAATTAAACGGACCTGCCAATTTCATTTCTAAAATTAGATTGCATTGGACGTAACCTCCTGCAATAATGTAGGCGAGAGGCTGTTGCATAATATAACTTTTCTTGCAATAACTGGGAAGGACACAAGCCTATGGAGTGCTTTCGGTGCTGAGGATCTGAATGGCAGATCCAGCAAAATCGATGAGAAAAAAGTTGCTGGGTAGTGTCATCGCCGGAGCTATTAAAAGTGGAGAATGGAATATTACGGTTTCTCGCTCCATTAGAATAAGTGTTGTGTATTAACAGTCGCTGGTATATGGGTTAGGAGGTATCGATGACAGTGTCGAGAGAAGACATAATGAAAATATCACATCTTGCTAGAATAAAAATTAGTGAATCAAAGATTGATAAGCTGCGGGACGATCTTAATGTGATACTGCACTTCGTCGAGCAATTGAACGAGGTCGATTGTTCGCACGTACAGGATTCTTGGCAATACGCCTCCGGTAGTACGCGGGAAAGAGATGACATTGTGGAGCAATGCGATTCAGCATTGGTGCTGTCCAATGCACCGGAAAAAGAATGCAATATGTTTGTTGTTCCTAAAGTAGTTGGATAGTTTTTTTGTTAATGGAAAGAGAAAAGTCTATGGAAAAAGTTCATATGACTCCAGAGGGGTTCAAAAATTTAGAAGAAGAATTGAAAACTTTGAAATTTATCGAACGGCCAGCAATTGTAAAAGCAATTGCGGAGGCGCGAGCTCTGGGAGATCTTTCGGAAAATGCCGAGTACCACTATGCAAAAAATAAACAGGGATTCATAGAAGGACGCATAAAAGAATTGGAATCGAAATTGTCCCGAGCGGAAATTATAGACATAACTAAATTAAACGGCAGCTGCGTTAAGTTCGGAGCAACCGTTGTGTTGTTTGATAATTCGTCTGAAATTGAAATAACCTATAAAATAGTTGGCATTGACGAATCTGACATCAAAAAGCATTTATTATCCGTAGAGTCGCCGCTAGCCAAAGCTTTAATTGGAAAAAACATTGGAGATGAAGTTAAATTGCATACGCCGTCGGGAATCAAAGAATACGAAGTGGTGGACATAAAATATATATAATCATGATTTTTAGGGAAGGAAGTCATTATGTTTGATTTATCAAATAAAGTAGCACTCGTAACCGGCGCTACCGGCGCCATTGGAGGAGCAATAGCTCGAGTTTTGCATAAAATGGGAGCTATTCTGGCAGTTTCCGGCACAAGAGTAGAAAATTTGGAGAATCTGGCAAATGATCTGTCCGAAAGAGTATATTTATTCGCCTGCAATTTATCCTCCCTTGATGCCGTTGAAGAATTGGTTCCCAATGTTGAACGTGTTTGCCAAAAAATCGACATCTTGGTTAATAACGCCGGCATAACCCGGGACAGCCTGCTCATGAGGATGTCCGACGAGGCTTGGAGCGACGTCATGACCATAAATCTGGAGGCTCCATTCCGACTCATGAGAGCCGTATCCAAAAGAATGATAAGAGAAAGATGGGGGCGTATCGTAAATATATCGTCCATCGTAGGATCCGTAGGGAATCCGGGACAATCTAACTATGCCGCCACCAAATCTGGTCTATTTGGATTGTCAAAATCCACCGCAACGGAATTGGCATCTCGGAATATCACCGTAAACTGCGTCGCTCCCGGATTCATCGACTCCCCCATGGTGGAACAAATTTCCGCAGCGCATCGGGAGCATCTGGAAAAAAATATTCCTCTGGGACGGGTCGGTAAACCGGAAGAAGTTGCCGCCGCCGTAGGATTCCTCTGCAGTCCCGAGGCCTCCTACATAACCGGACATGTGCTGCATGTCAATGGCGGCATGGCCATGATCTAGGAACTAGACTCCTCCCAAATGCAGTATTTGGGCAGGTTGTGACGAATGCGCTAAAAGCATAATAAAAATCGAAGAGGGATAATACATGACGGTCTCTTTTATACTTTGTTTTCGTTAAACTCTAGGGCTTTTTCAACAGCCATCGTTAAAGTTTCATCATTAACTATTTTCACATAATTTTCCAAAGTACCCGCTTTTCGTTTTTTATCCACACGCATTATGCTCTGAACAATTTTCAGAAATTCTGTGGCTTTTTTAGGAGGTGGCATATCGGAGAGCTCAGATTCGGAGGCAAAATATTCGGAGACAAAACATGCTGCCGCCCATTCCGGAGCACCCTTGAGAGACTTATTTTTTATATATATATCCGCTCCAGCTTGGAGAAGGATATTAACGGTATCAGAGTGCATGTCATGAATAGCGCAATGCAATGGAGTTCCACTCATATAATCATCTCTCGACCGCGGCGGCGACAATAACTGATCTGTCGTCAGTTTCGAAAGTTTCGAACATTCAATTTCCGCTTCTGAAGGTGATATACACAACGTATTTACATCTACTTTGGCTTCCTTCATAAAAATTTTTACAACTTCATTATGGCCATAAAGTGCAGCGTAATGCATCGGAGTCCCACCGCTTAGGTTATGTTCATGAGGATTTGCGCCAGCATGCAGGAGGGAACGTACAATTCCCTCGTGACCAACCTTAGCAGCCTCGAACAACGGACATGCCCCGAAACAGCTTTTCTTATTTATATCGATGGGATATTTGAGAAGAATATTTACTATACCTTCATATTTATGACTCGCAGCAAAATGCAATGCGGTAGAAAATGGTTCATCTCCTGCCCTTTCTATATCTGCTCCGGCCTCCAAAAGAATTTTCACAACGTCAGGCTTGTTTTCTGTGATAGCATAATACAGCGGAGTCTCGCAATATGTACCATCGACATCTATTCCGGACAGTAAAATATTTTTCACCAGTTCGCTGTCGCCTTTTTCTGCAGCTTCATATAGCAGTGTCTGATTTTTTTCAGCAAAATCGTAGAATATTTCCACAACTTTAGAGTCCCATTGGTTTAGGGCGTAGTCTAGCGGAGTCAGTCCGACTATATCTTTTGCGCATATACTTACTCCGGCTCCGGCATTCAGAAGCATCCTCACAACATCAGGATGTCCCCCCTGGACAGCGTAATGTAATGGAGTTACCCCATTTTCGGTAGCTTTATTTACATTTGCCTTGAACTCCAAAAGCAGTGAAGTGGTTTGGATAAAACCATGATATGCAGCATGATGTAGTGCAGTTTCACCTTCTAAATATAAAACATCTACACAAGTACCACCCTTCAAAAGATCACGTACCCGTAGATTATCTTCCTTCATTACAGCAACCAAAAAATTGCTATTTTCGCCTGTATTACCTAATGATTCAATGGTAGTAACAGGTCCCCTTTCCATACAACTTATTTCGAATGGCGAAATTATTGCAAAAGCAATCACCGCCGCACAATATATTATTTTTTTCATAAGTATTCTCTATTTTTATGCCTAAGACAAAGATAATTTATAGAAAAAAAATTATGATGTCAAGAAAATAAAGCGATTGTTCTCACCACCCTACGAATTAAGTGCTGCAAGCACTTTCACAATTTTCTGTCAGTATGATAATTGGTAGAGAGTGCGCTTCGCGCCGGCGGAAATAAGAAAGCTTGAAAAACGACGGGTGATAAGAACAAGTCTGTTCTCCTTGGGTTTTTTCCTTTAGCTTGTATTATAATAAAAAACAAAATAAACTACGGGAAGAAATAGGTCTGGATGGAATGCCTGGTCGGAGCCCAAAAGTCAAAGTACATCAACGAAGGGATTCTCCATCCACTGGAGAGTTTTCCATTGGATGAATATGTGGTCGAAAAAACAATGGAAAAAGTGAAAATCGTAAAATCGCCAGAACCAAAAACGAAGGAAAAGAAAGAGTGATTTTTTGAAAAATTACGTGTATGGTCCCATATTTTCGAAAAAACCATGAGGTCATGGTCTCAATTAACCTAATCTTTACGCCTATGTCTTTAATTTATGTAAGGATAGGTGTGAGGTGTTACATTGTTCATATGGTGTTTGTTCGCGCTAGTGCTGCTGGTTATTAGTCTCAATGATTTTTTATTCTTTCGCATAGAAAATGAAGTGGTACTATTTTTGATGATATTGTATGCAATTTCGGTTATGTCAGGGGTATCCGGCGGCAATTTTATGTTTGGAATTTCCATAGCTGTTGCTGTGTTTGGGGTTACCTATATCTTGAATCAGAAAAATCTCATCGGAGGCGGAGATGTGAAACTGCTTTTTCCCCTTCTATTGTTTGCGGAAAGTGATATGGATGAATTTATAATAGGCATATCCGTATCTGGCATACTACTGTCCATGATTTACATATTGTACTCGAAAAAGATATTTATTTTCAGAAGGAAAGCCCTAAGATGGCTCTGGAATTTTTATCAGGAGCAGAGGCGATCTTTATTTTTAAAATTCGTTTTACCATCGTTGGCCAGAACAAATAAAAACATTGTTTCATCGTATAAACGTCCGATAAATGTTTGGAGGCAGGAAATACCGTACGGAATAGCGTTGTCTTGTGGAGGTCTTTGGGTGGTAATAGGAAATTTGTTGTCCAGGTGAAGATGATATGAACAATAAGAGGGATTTAATTCCGATAGCTTTGGCCGCCATAATAGCATTTGTGGTTACGGGGGGTGTCAGATTGTTCATACCGAGCATCTTCTCCGTGAACGCCAAAAAAGCCAGCGGCGCTGACGGCATACCAATGCCGGATATTCCCCTGATGTCCAAAGATAAAACCAAGAAAAAATCCTCCGTGGTTTCTGTACTCATACTGTCGCAGGAGATCAAAAAAGACACCAAAATATCCATGGATAATTGCACTTGGAAAAAATGGCCCGAGGATATACTTCAGCCATATTTTATTGCCAAAGACGGCAACGAAGTACCTCTAAATAACGGCGCCGACTATAGTAACGCCATGAAAATGTGGGCAAAAACCGATATTCCCGGTGGAATACCCCTCACAACGCAAATGCTGACGGACGAAGATCCCGTCCAAAGAGCCGAAAGAGAAAAACAAGAGGCGTTGCAAAAAGAAAAAGAAAGAAAAGAAAATATGAGGGAACATTTGGTAAAACCAGGAATGAGAGCAATTACGTTTCCGGTTGATCAAAAAACAAACATATCAAGTAATATGATCTCTCCCGGTGACATAATCGACGTGCTGATCGCAGAACACAAAGGAGATAAAGTCAAAACTCACAGATATAAAGGTCTACGAATAATTGCCATTGATGGTCTTACCGATGTTCGTGCTTCCAAAGAAATCAAAAACACCTCCCAAAATGGAAAAATTGAAAATTTAGTGGAAACAGTTGGAGCATCCGTTACCGCTACTTTAGCGGTAGCCAAAAATATCACTCTCGAAGTAAGAGACGATATGGTGGAAACGATGATAAAACAAACTCCGGAAAAAGGAATAATTATTTCAATACGCAATCAGGACGAAGCAATAGAGGAAAAAGAACAATACGTGGATCTGGGCGAGGAATCCGAAAAAAATGCCGTTATAAATGATATTCTGGAAATAAATCGCCGTACTTCCATGGAAAAACTCCTGGAAAATAAGGCACGAAACGAAGCAAATGAAGGAAATGTCGAACAACTGATGGATAATATACATGCCGTCAGCGGATTCTATAATGGTAAGTCTTCCGAGTCCGTCGCAAAAATTCCCTTCAAAAGCAAAAAAGAAGAAGAAATCGAATACCTGATGGATAATATAAATGCCGTTAATGGATTTTATAACGGAAAATCATCAGAATCCGTTGAAAAAATTCCCTTCCGTGAAAAAAAAGAAGAAGATATCGAATACCTGATGGATAATATAAACGCCATCAGCGGATTTTATGGTGGAAAATCGTCTGCAACTGTGGTAAAAAAAGCCCTAGATGAAAAAGATTCCCAAAAAATAAAGTATGAAATCGTTTCCGGAAAAGTTATAGGAGAAGAAACTAAACCCGAAGAAAAGAAAGCAATTATATACAAAAAATTAACACCTCAGGAAGTAAAGTTCGATAGAAATGGAAATATTGCTAGCGTCAGTTCCACTGACCCAAATTAAGTATTGTATTGTTGCGCGGAGATTTAGCATGAAAAAAAAATATTTGTTTTATATTTGTTCGGCTATTCTCTTGCTTTTGGCTGGCAATAGACATATTTCCGCCGAAGATAACGCTGAAATAGAAGAAGCGTCGGACGTGGACTTGGCAGATGACGACGACGACGATGACGACGACGATGACGATGATCCAAATGAAGGCGAAACTACCCCAAAAAATACCGTAAAAAATACCGTAAAAAATAGCGTCGCTCCGGAAAAAGTCGTAAATCAAAAATCTTTCTCTAGGAACCCCGCTGGACGGAAAAATAATAAAAATGTTTCAACTCCACCCAAAACAAAAGTACAGTACAATGTCCCCACTGCGGAGAAGGAAAAAGATCCCGCAATTTCCGAAAAAAATGTTTATAAAGAGATTGAAGTAAATTCTGTAAATTTCATAAAGCTAAACGAGAAAATTAGCGAGATATTTATTCCGGATCCCAGCATCATTGATGTGCAATTGCTGAACAGTAATTCTTTGTATGTTTTGGGATTGTCTCCCGGTACGACGTCTCTGATGATAAACGGCAACAGCGCGAAACCACTGGTGGACTGTAGAGTACGGGTTACATATCCGCTAAAAACCATAAAGGAGGCAGTTCTGGAAATGTATCCGGACGCCAAGATCGAGTTTGTGTCTCTGGATAGTTCGCTGATTCTGAAAGGCAAGGTACCTTCCCCGGAAATGGCCGCAGACATTGTAGAAATCGTTGGGAAATTTCTGGACGCTACAAAAATTATAAATAAATTGCAAATTGAGACGTCCACCCAGGTGTTGCTGAAAGTAAAAATAGCTGAAGTCACAAGAGAATTAACCAAAAGTCTGGGCATAAATTGGAGAGCCATATCAACCAGCAAAGATATCGCCGGCGCCAGTTACGGATTTGTAACCGGAAATTCATCTACTTTTCTCAATGCTGCAGCTGCGCCGGAAGAGCTCGCCAAAACCGGAGGCATTTTGGCCGCAGACATAAAAGGCGGTCGATGGGTAGCCCATGTCGGAGGAAAAAGTGGACTTTCCGGACTCCTAGATGCATTGGCTAACGAATCTTTTGCGTCGATTTTGGCGGAACCAACTCTGGTGGCTTTGTCCGGCTCAAGCGCGACATTTAGATCCGGAGGTCAGCAGGGGTTCCTGGTAAGTCAGCAGGGAACCAACAGCAATACCACAGAATTTAAAGATTGGGGAACTTCCATAGATTTTACCCCCATTGTCATATCAGAAGATAGAATTACCATAAAAGTTAATCCAAAAGTCAGTTCCCTTGCAATCTCCAGCAACGGTAGTACCCCGGCATTGACGAGCAAAGAAGTATCCACCACCGTAGAGCTGGGAAGCGGCGAAAGCCTGGCAATTGCAGGATTGCTGCAGCGAAATACCACCACTCTGGCCATCGAAACACCGTTTTTGGCGGATCTTCCTCTGGTGGGACCACTGTTTCGCCAAAATAACATATCGAAAACAGAAAAAGAATTGGTCATTATTGTTACACCCTATATAGTGAAGCCGTCTTCAAAAAAATTAAAGACACCAACCGAAATGGTTCCGAGATTATATTCCCCGCTGGAGGCACTCTTGACAAGAAAATTTCATAAAAATGTAAAAAAATGTCATAGCGCAGGGTTTTCCATTAGGTAGATGGAGGTAGGATATGAAAAATGCAAAATCTATTGTGGCTCTGTGGTTTTCCATCTCACTCACGGTCGGATGCGAAAAACAATACCAGCCGGATGACGGTTACGTTCACGAAATTGCCGAAATTAACGTTGTGAAATTTAGAAATTCTTCGTTTTTCCCCCTGAACCAACATAAAAATTTTTCATCAAGTGTCAGAACAACGATGGAAAACTTTCTTAGGGAAGCTAAAAATAACGAAATAGAAAATATTTCATTTTCCATTTTTTCGCCTCAGGACGTGAACAATAATGTGCTGCAGAGCATAAAGAAGCAGGTTTTAGCCATTGCTTGTAAAGCGGGATTTATATTAAGCAGAATATCCTACGACGGCATTATTAAGACAGAAAGTTCGGAAATCGAGGTTTACATCGAGACTCTGAAATACAAGCTACAGGAGCCAGATTGCTCCCCCTGGTCGGAATATATAGGCGACACCGACACCAACAAAGATTTACCAAGATTCGGAGCAGCTGACAGATATAATCTAAAAGAAATGATCGCAAACGGCGCAGATCTGGTTACGCCAAGAAAATATAAGGGCCCCCACACCCCGAGTGCCATTAGGGCTCTGAGCACTTCTGTGGCAACCGGTAACTAATGGAATAGCTGATGGTCGGAAATTTGTTCTAAAAGTTTTCTGGGATTTTAGCCGCCTCAGATGTTTCGAAACACGTTGGAGACTTTTATGGCAACTGATATTGTAGATGACTTACCCTATAACCTGGTCGGAGTTGTGACAGATCCGGTGTCACTTCGCGTCTTAAATGATTTTATAAAAGATGCGCATCTTTCCTATTCCGAGGTTATGTTAGGCTCCATCGATGACGCCTTGAAATTCATAAAGGAACACCGGAATCCCCAAATTCTCGTTGTTGACATATCAAATTCTGATCTGCCACTTGCGGACATCAATAGAATCAAAGATTTTTCTGCCCCCTATATGAATATAATAGCCATAGGAAGTAGAAACGACGTGGGACTATTCCGAGATTTTATAAATGCTGGAGTGTCCGATTATTTAGTGAAACCCCTTAATGTGGCACTGGTAAAAAAATCCACCGAAAATCTTGGTAGTATCCAAAAACTCGGCACCTATGAAAAAACAGGAAAATTAATCCACATTATGGGATCCGTTGGCGGCTCCGGAGTCTCAACCACAACCACCAATGTCGCCTGGATATTGGCCAATAAACATTTCAAGCGAACTCTCATCATGGACCTCGATTTTATGTTTGGAACCGTAAACACAATGCTGGACCTAAAAGCCGGCAACGCCTACTTGGACATCATGGAATCGCCGGAAAAAATAGATGACTATTTCATCGAAACAATACTAAAAAAATATGAGAACAGACTGTATTATGTGGGTGGTTTGGTGGACCTTTTGCGCGGACTAGAAATTAACGTTTCGGCATTTGAAGTTCTGATAGATGCTTTAAAAAAACAATTTAATTATGTCCTGGTCGATGCCCCCCGCGATATCGGCGGAGCGTGTCGCGCATCCATTAAAGCCGCTGATTTGCTAATTATCATGATCGAAATGAGCATCGCATCGGCCCAGAACGCAGTTCGCATTTTGGAATTTTTGGAAACCGATTATTCCAAAAAGAAAGTTATAATAATCGCAAATAAAATCGGATTATCCAGCAGTGGCGCCATAACCGTGCAGTCATTTGAAAAAGTGATAAATAGACAAATAGATTACATGATGCCACTGGACGAAAATATGGCGCTGGCAGCTGCGAATATTGGTCAACCTCTGGCCATTTCCAGCAGTCCGCTGACGGATATTCTCGAGGATATCGCCGACGACATCGTCGGTAAAAAAGATGTAAGTGATCTGCTAAAAACCGTATTGGAAAAAGAATCTTCTCTTTTGCACAAAATAAAAAAAATATTCGGCGCCGCTGATGCTAAATAATTAAGGGAGAACGTGCAATGGCTGCAGAAACAAAACAAAACACAGAAAATGCAACGGCTGGAGAAGAATCGCCGTTGCTGACGGTGTTCCGAAAAGAAGCCCACGAAAGCATGCTCCACAGAATCAATTTGGCCTCGGCCTTTAAGCTTACTCCACAAGAGCTGCGAACCGAAATTGAAAATTTCGTCGTGGATTTTGCGCAAGAAAGAAGAGCACAAATTACCAAAAGAGAGCAAATCGCCATAGCTCGCGAGCTGGTGGACGATATGATCGGATTCGGACCACTGGAGCCTCTGCTGGAAGATGAAGCAATATCAGACATCGTGGTAAATGGCCCTTACCAGATATACTACGAAAAAAAAGGACAGATGCAATTGTCCACAGCTAAATTTCGAGATGATTCTCACCTTTTGCAAATTGCCCAGAGAATCGCCCATAGGGTCGGAAGGCGCGTTGATACCTCCAGCCCTCTCTGCGATGCTAGATTACCAGATGGAAGCCGCGTTAACATCGTGGCTCCGCCCATCGCCCTCGACGGCACCTCGATCTCCATCCGTAAATTCTCTAAAAAAGCCATCACCCTCAGCGGGTTGGCCGTCAACGGAAGCCTAACTCCGGAAATGGTGAGGGTTTTGCAAATTGCCTCCACCTGCGGCCTGAATATCATTGTCTCCGGCGGTACCGGATCTGGAAAAACGACCCTCCTGAACGCACTCTCACAGCTAATAGATCCCCGCGAAAGAATCGTCACTTGTGAGGACGCTGCCGAATTGAAATTACAGCAGCCGCACGTAGTCCGACTGGAAAGCCGTCCGCCAAACATCGAAGGAAAAGGCGAAATCACCATTCGCGATCTCGTAAAAAATGCTCTGCGTATGAGACCAGATCGCATAGTCATCGGAGAGGTCCGAGGTACCGAATGTATAGACATGCTGCAGGCCATGAATACCGGCCACGACGGATCCATGTCCACCCTCCATGCCAACAGAGCGCGAGAGGCGTTCGTGCGCCTGGAAAATATGGTGGCCATGTCCGGCTTCGATCTCCCCAGCGAAATCGTTAGAGCTCAAATCGCCGGTGCCGTTAATTTGATAGTCCAAACAGAACGACTACACGACGGCTCAAGAAAAATTACGGAAATCGTGGAAGTTACAGGATTAAATGAAAGAGGAGATATAGGATATCAGCACCTGTTCAAGTTCGTTCCTCTGGGAGAAGACGCAGATCACAGGGTCTTCGGAAAATTCGAGGTCGGTACCGATAAACCGGTGTTCCTCGAAAAAGCCATAATCTACGGCCTCGATAAAGAATTATTGGAAATTATGCAAAAACTTAAAAAAGAACAAGATGAGGTAAATGAAAATGAATATACCATTTGATCTATTTCCGCTGTTTTTGGTGGCATTTATCTGTACATTAGCGGTCCTAAAACTTTCCATAAAAACTAACGATAATATATACCAAAAAAAAATAGAAAAAAGATTAGAGGAAATTTCTCGACAACAGGATGAACTGTTGGAAACCTCCGTAGAAAGAACTTCAATGTTTGTTATGTACGCTAACAAAGATTTCGTCACCCCCTCCTCCAAAGCCGATTCAAACAATAAATTCCTGGATACCGCGCAATCCATAATGAAAAAAGCCGGAATAATAGATATGTCGGGAAATTTATTCATCGGCATATGTGTCGGCGGCGGAGTAGCTCTGACATTCCTACTAATATATTTCAATTTTCTTAACCCTGTTGCAGCATTCCTAATCGGAAATCCAGTCGGAGCATATTTGGCGTACTCCTTTATGGCCCTGAAGGCAGCTCGGAAAAAAAAGGCTTTTCTGGAGCAGTTTCCGGACGCAATTGATATGATGATCCGAGGTGTTAAAGCAGGTCTTAACATTGCGCGGGTAATAAAATTGGTTAGCTTGGAATGCAGAGATCCCATTGCCGAAGAATACAGAACCATAAGCCAAAAATTCGATCTCGGCATGAAACCTGAGGAAGTTCTGATCGAAGCTGCAGATAGAGTAAATATAGAAGAATTTAGATTCCTCGTGGTGGCTCTAGTGCTCCAAATGGAAAACGGCGGAGTTCTGGCCGAAATCTTGTATAACCTATCGAGCCTTGTAAGAAAAAGATTGGAACTTGGTCTAAAAGTACATGCGTTGTCCTCGGAGGCAAGAACATCCGCCTTCGTTTTAAGCGCACTACCATTCGTTTTCGGCGGTATTATGGCTGTCCTCAGTCCGAGCCATTTGATGGTGTTCACGAAGCCGGGAATGGGGCAAACCACAATGAAAATCGGTATCACTTTATTTCTGATCGGAACGTTTCTTATGATAAAAGCCACCAAACTAAAGGTATAAAAATGTCCGACATCTGGATTGACATTATTTGTTTTTTTACAACATTTGGAGTCCTTATTCTGGTTTTTCCCTATGTTAAACAGCTGACCATCAAAATTATAAGCCACTACATCATAATAAAAAAAATAAAAAAAACAGATACAACGGAAATAAAATTCGATGGAAAAGAAAAAACAAAAAAAGTCAGATTAGGTCAAGAAGATACGAGGTACAGCGATAATTTCATCATTACCCTAATGACTCGACTGGACGAAAATTTTTTGGAAAATACTAAGCAACTCCTGCAAAAAGCCGGGAAACGCGACGATAAAGACATAGGAGATTTCATGCGTAGTAAAATTGTATCAGCTACGCTTGTATTTTGCCTAAGCATCATTTTAATTGCCACCAACGAAACCGTAGTTATTAATTTGTGGCTGAACATACCAGTTTCATTTGGAATAGCTGTCCTGGGAGGACATAGACTTACGGATTTGAATATGCTTGCCATAGCCAAAAGAAGAAAAGACGCCATAGAACGCGGCGTGCCGGATCTGGTGGATCTTCTGGTGATTTGTACGGAATCTGGACTGGATCTAAACAGATCGCTCCGGAGAATCGCCAAAGAAATGCGAACTTCAAATCCAATATTGGCCGACGAGCTCGGCCTGATGTCGATTGAGATGGAAATGATCCCGGATCAAAAACAGGTCTTTGAAAATTTTGAGCGCAGAGTCGATAGTCTACAAATAAAAAGTTTGGCCAAGAGCCTCAGCCAATCGATGGAATACGGCGCATCCCTTTCCGTAACGCTGCGAGACTTAGCGGTAGAATCTCGCCAAAAAAGAATGCTGGATGCCGAAGCAAGAGCGGCTCAAATCCCAACTCTTCTGACATTACCTCTGATGTTTTTTATTCTTCCCTGCCTGCTCATTGTTATGTTGGGACCGGTTATTATAGAGGTTATACATATACTTTAGGGACCGGCTACAAATTGCCTCTTCCGGGGATTTTTTAGAAAAAATACAGATCCCCGCGTCGTTGCAAAAAATCACCGTGTATTTGCTGTTATGTTCTTAATATTTCTTATAGGGGAAAATAATTTGTGGTCAATCGTCCGATCATTTTACTTGTTTTCAGATAAAATCTGATATAACATTGAAATGAAAAATAATCTTAAATTATTAGGGGATTTTTTTCGTCTTGGTTAATTAAAAAAGGAGAAATTCATGTTGCCGAATAAATGGTCTCTGCTACTAGGAATTTTGTGGGAGATATCCGGCTCATTCGGAACGGCTGTGGCGACGGATATCAATTGGGGATCAGTATCCAAAGATTTGACCAATGCACTGGAGGAAATTGTTCATAATAATAAGGAGGTGGACCACTTGAAAAACATATTGACAGCCTATCCCGATGCCATAAATAAAGCTTCTCTTGATATCTGTATTTCCGAAGAAGACAGATGCAATTCCCCCCAAGGCAATGAAATTTCTCTTATTTATACAGAATATAGAATCGTCAACGAGGTCGAAATTCTTAATATTCTGGACGGTTATGCAAAGCTAAAAGATATAGATCTGGCACTGCATAGACAATTGATGCCATTTTTTTCAAATCCCTGCAGCAATGCCCATACTCCACTTGTGAACGCCATACAAGTAGCCAACAATGCCATCGCAAAACGTCTAATTGCCGGTGGAGTCGATTTAAATATAGAAACTCCTCTCTGTTGCGCTATAAAATGGTACAACGCCGATTTGGCCGCTCTTTTGCTTGAAAATGGAGCAGATGTCAATAAAGGTAATCCACTTTGCATCGCCATACAAAACGAAATGAATAATATAGCTGTTTCTCTAATTAATCATACCGACATTAATGTAAATGCAGTATCTGACGAATACGGCTCGCCGCTCGCCGGAGCCATATATGCGAATAATTACAATCTTGTGACTCTTTTGCTTGAAAAAAAAGCCACCGTAAGCAAAAACCTACCGCTGCATATGGCCATACAGAATGGAATGAATGAATTAATAATCCCTCAAATTAAAAAAAATGTTATTGATGTAAATACACTTTTGGCAGGAGAAACATTGCTCTCTTGTGCCATAGCAAAAAACAATACCCCACTTGCAAAATTCTTGATTGAAAATGGAGCTAATGTACAAGTGAACGATCTGTTCCATCTCGCCGCCAGAAAAAGAAACTATGACATTCTTAAGCTTCTAATCGATCATGGAGCACATGTAAATGAAGAGGATCCGCTTTATCTCGTCCTTAGTTATGAAAATTACGAAATCGCCAAATTCCTGATTGAAAATGGAGCGAATATAAATAAGGATAATCTGCTTGCCATCGCCATGAAAAACAAAAATGAAGCTTTCCTCCTCTACCTGATGGAAAAAAAAGTTCTAGGAGATGAGGAAAACTTGCTCGGTTTCGCCATACAAAATAAAATGAATGACTTCGCGGAATATCTGATCAATTTTGGCAATATTAATATAGATAAAAATCTAGAAATCACCTCTGATAATGTTCCGGAAACAACGACATTTCTTTGCTTAGCCATAAAAGAAGAAAATAACGCCGTCGCCCAACTCCTAATTAGAAAAAAAGCAGATGCAAATAAAGGAAATCCGCTCCACTTCGCCCTACAAAAAAATAACTACACCATTACAAAACTCCTAATTGAAAACGGAGCAAATGTAGATGATAATAATATATTGGGAATCGCTCTAGAAAAAGAAATGAATGATATCGCAGAATTTCTGATTAATTGCGATAAAATCAACAAAAACGCAGTCTATGAGAAAAAAACTCTGCTCCAGCTGGCTCTTAGCAAAAAAAATAACACCATCGCAAAATTATTGATCGAAAAAGGAGCGCATATAGATTCGGAAAATCCACTCTGCGACGCAATAACATACGATAGCTTTCCAATATTGACTTTTTTGGTCGAAAGAGGAGTTGATGTAAATAAAGGGAATCCTCTCGGCGTCAGCATAGATTGTGGCAAAAATGACATGGCGGCATTTTTAATTAATTGCAATAAAGTCGATAAAAATGCCCTCCATAAAGGAAAAACTCCGATTTATCTCGCTCTAGAAAAAAACGCCCATGATCTTGTAAAACTCCTAATTGAAGGCGGAGCAGACCTAAATGGTAAAAATCTATTTTTTAATTTCATCAAAAAAGAAAAATTTGTCTGGGCAGATATTCTGTTGGCCAAAAGAATAATGGATCCAGGGAAAGTGAAAAATATCAGCAATATATTGCTGCGCCTCGGCGTTGAACATGGCAACATAAGCATACTGGAGTTTCTATTGAGTAAACCTGAACTCATAGACATTTCTGCCAGAGGACTCTATTGCAATTTGACCAACGCAACGGCACTATATGCCGCAATTTACGTGAAAAAAGACGACGCTTTCTTAAAGTTGCTCATCGCTCATGCAGATAAAAATACTCTAAACCAGGTCTATACAAAAAATATACAAAGAACAATAATAGATAATAATGAAAGTCAACATACACATTACGTGACACATCGAAATACTGCTCTCGGTTGCCTGCTGCAAAATAACATTTATCACCTAGTGCAGGAATTAGTAGAAAAAGGAGCAGATCCCAATATACCTATTTCCTTAGTTCCCGAAGTTTTTGGCGATAGTAATATAATTGTTCAAAACTTTACGCCACTGTATCTCGCTCTGGAACGAGGAAAATATGAATTAGCACTATTAATGATTGGACAGGGAGCCAATGTAAGCGCCCGCTGTAGTGAACAGGTTGTTTTAAATGGTAAAGTAACCGATATAATGAAAACCCCTCTGCATTTGATAAGTATATTTGTAAGACACAATGCATTGCCCAAGATAGATTTTTATGACGAAAAATATCGTGAGGAATTTAAAAAAAATTGTAAACAATTTGGAGTCGATCCCAATGACGAAATAAAAAAAACGATTTTGCAATGTCCAACCCCGGAAAATATAGATAAATTATGTGCACTAATAAAAGAAGAACAAAATAGAGGTTTTAAAAAATCTCTAAAAAGAATATTGGAAACCATAGGAGATGATGGCAATCCCTTTGCTCAAAAAGCACTATTTGATCTTAACATTTGGCCGGAATGTTGGAGATCAAAAGAGGATACGAAGGCTATTGAGATTTCTAAAGATACCCCCAAAGATGCGTATGTCCACTACACAGCAACAAGTTCTCCGGAAATCGCCAAAAGCTTCGATGAATATTTAGGTAGAATAATTGAAAAAGAATCGTATCGAATAGCAAATCCCTGGATTCATTCTACTTTCCGTATTGTAAAGCCCGATAGTTATGGCTGGAAACTGCATATTTCTTCGATTCCGTCAAAGGCCCAGAAGGTGGCGGAGATCGTTTTGCCATTTTGCATCGAAAATAAAATGAGTCATAAAATACTATGTTCCATGTCTACGTTGCTAGCTCAATATAACTATTCGAGATTTCCTCGCAGCAGTCAATCGCTACTGTCCCAAAGGGGGAAATACATCGTGATTTATCCCTCCAGTGACAAAGAGGCGGAGAAGATTGTCCAAACCATAACTGAGAAATTCCAGAATGCCGGCCTCGGTCGGAAAGATTTTGTTTATGTGCACGGTGATTTTCGCGTGGGCCCCTCCGGTGGAATCTATACGAGATTCTGTACTTTCTCGGATTTCTATAATACCGAAAGAGGAATCGCCTATATTGATAAAAACACTCTTAAAACTTGTGCCCAGAACAATAATATTGAGATGTGGAGATACCAGCATCCATTTCAGAAAATAGGACTATGGCATCGGGAAGTAAATATCTCCCCAAAAACAGTTTTTGAAATTATGAGTCTCCTAAAGAGAGACTACAATTTTGAGTTGGATATGTTTTTAAATTAGGAATAGGAGATGACATCCTGGAGATTTGTGATCTGTCGGAGGATTATTGATTCAAAAAGTTATCTCGAAATGTCAAAATTTGGATTTGCGATATCAAAACATCGGTTTGCATATTTTTACACCAAAGGTCACTACTGTCTCTCTAAATTGCAATTATCATGGACAGAGCCGGTTGGCACAGGTCAAAAGGCTTAGAAATCCCTGAAAACATAGACATTTTTCTGCTACCTCCCTATTCGCCGGAGTTGAATCCAATGGCAGGTGGTAAAAAATAACAAAAATAAACTTGACTAATATCGATTTTTGTGCTATATATGACATTATTATAGGAAGGGAAATTCATAATGTTTATGGATGTTTGCATAAAGGATATTTCAAGTAGCATTGATATAATCATGCCATGCACCACCTATAGAAGCAGGCTTGGGTCTATTCTCTATTACGGTTACCGACGCTGATCGGTATATATTCTTTCTAACAAATTGTGTTTTGTGCATTTTTTTTGCAAAACGCTGCTTGCGTTGCTTGGCGATTTCCGCAAACTCGCAAGTTTTTAATAAATTTATTAAATATGTTTTTAAAATTATAAAATATAAGGAATATTATAATGAGTAATAGTATTGAATCCACGAGCATACGCTTTTTTTCAGGTGAAAACTTTCCGCTGGAAATGCACAAAGCTCGTATAGTCCAGCGTATTAATCTTCTTTCGCTGGAAAATCGTAGAAGAGCCCTCGAGAAAGCGCATTGCAACACGTTTTTGCTGGCCAACAAGGATGTTTTTTTGGATATGCTCACGGACAGCGGCGTAAATGCCATGAGCGAAAAACAGCATGCCGCCATGATGATGGCAGACGACAGTTATGCCGGATCCGAAACTTTTTTTCGTCTCAAACAGTCAATTGTCGATGTATTTGGAACAAAGCATTTTCTTCCGGCGCATCAGGGACG
>JAITQS010000030.1 GCA_031288795.1 Holosporaceae bacterium
GTTTTCTCATTCCTGCCGGCGCGAAGCACACTTTTCACCAATTACCATACTGACAGAAAATTGTAAAATTTCCGTTAATTTTGTGCTCGTTAACGTTTTTTTGACATTTTTTTGATAAACTGGTACTTGGTGGAAGATGTCCTGCGCGACACCCAGAGCTTAATTTTCATTATCTAATCCGTAGGGTGGTAAGGGGGGAATTTTCTTACCACTCGTCGTTTTCAAATTTTCTCATTCCCGACGGCGCAAAGCACACCTTTGGGTATGAAATAATATCGCTCTCTTTTTTACATTTTTTTTTACATATTAGGAATATAATTCTAAAATATGCATATGGAGTCAGAAAAATGAAAAAATACATTTGGTTCGCATCAATTATTGCCAATTGCAATCGGTGGTAAGTCCGGTCATCAACTCCTCCTCCACCACCAGCTTCAAAATTGTGTTTATCCACGAGGATAAAGGCAAAGAAACGATCATTTCATTGCCGGGAATGACGCTGAAAGAAAACAGCGAATGGCTTTTGGATTTTCTTACCGTGATCGAAAATACTAAGATTGACGTCGGCGGTACCATAGGTATTAGTTCGATATCGATTGGGGCGCTGTTTTGCCGTAGTGAGCTCGAAGGGCGTAGCGGAGACTATTGCTTCATGGCTTTTTTCCGCCATCGACTTTGTCAAATCCGTTGCTCAGATCCTCATGTAGAGGCAGTACACTACGGTCTTGCGCTACGTTTTTCCTCGTTCTTGCAAGAAAAATCTCATTAGGCAACAGTCTCAGCAATTCAGGTTTTTGCTATTTATACGCTGAATTGCTTTGTCGCTATGCTTCCAATGACAACATGGGCGGACGAGGCGTTATTGGCCGTTGCCGTTTAACTTTTTCTTCATCAGAGCCATTGCCCTTTCCAGCCTTACCCTTGGATCCAGCGCTTCTTCCTTCAAAATACTATAAAGCTTCATTCCTTTGTCTAGGGCATTTTTCGCCCAATCAAACTTTTTTGTATCTTTGTTGTAGCACTTAACTAGGGCAAGAATAATTTTTCCTGCTTCATCATAATGTCCATACGCTAGACATCGATCTCCAACAGCGTAGACTAGTCCGATAAGCTTTTTACAAAAATCGTCATTATTTGCTTCTGTCCACAACAGCATATAAAAACACGAATCACCCACTACCTTTGCCTCTATAAGGGCCTTAGCAATGTTCAACATGATACGTGACGATATAGCAGTCGGTCCCCTTCTGAGAGTATCCCTCAAAACATCCAAGAGAGCAGAAACTGCGCACAAGCCTTTAGCGCCTTTATGTCCTTTTGCTATATACTTAGCCAACATATCTGCATAAGCACTGAAACTAGCATACTTGTTTGGGCTGTTTACTTTAATAATCGATCTGGTAAGCGTAGTAGCGATATTATTCCAGTTATTTTCAGTCGCATTATTAAGCATATCTGCTAAATATTTCACGGAATCGGTGGCGACGGCGGTGTCATTCCCGACTCCGGTACCTTTTTCGGGGGATAACGATGCCTCCACATCGCTTCCCAGTAGAAATATCACCAAACTCCCCAAAATACCACAAAATTTTGATTTATTTGTCATAACGGCTCTCCTCTAAAAGTCTACAACAAATTCTACAACAAAGCAAAGCATTTGTCAAGTTGTTTGTATTTTTTAACCCAACGGGACCAATAGCGGAGACTATTGCTTCATGGCTTTTTTCCCGCCATCGACTTCGTCAAATCCGCGGTTGTGCTATCATTTATGGGGCAATCTTGAATTTGGCATGAGTCTGTATCAGCCGTTATTTTCCACGAGGACGTGCAGAAAGAGGTGGACGTTTTTTCCCAGCAGTTCCATCAATTCTCGGCGAGCAGCTTCTCCGATGGCTTTTATTTTGCCGCCCCGCCGTCCCAAAAATATAATTTTATGGGCGTTATTCTTCACATATATGTTTTGGACGATTTTGACGCTGCCGTCGCTCTGCCACTGATAGTTTTCGGTTTTCACGACGCATTTGTAGGGAATTTCCTGATGTAGGCGGTGATAGATATGCTCGCGTGTAATTTCAGAGACATATTTTTCGAAGGAGGAGTCTGTAATTTCGTCTTCCGGATAGAGCCAGTCGCCGCCGGGCAGGACGGAGCTCAAATATTTCAACACATCCTCTACGCCACTGCCCGTCAGAGCCGAAATCATGAATATATTCTGGAAACTCCTGATTTGACTGAATATTGTGGATATTTCCAGTAATTTTGGCTTGTGAATCATATCAACTTTGTTCAGGATCAGCGACACTTTTTTGGCGGCGTCGATTTTTTGCAGTAATTTTATGCTGGCGTCGAAATTTTTTTTACCGGCGTCCACCACGAACAGCACGTCGTTGGCTTCGCGAAAGGCGTCCCAGGCGGTTTTTGCCAGCGATTCCACAGAATTTTCCCGCAAAAATCCGGGGGTGTCTATTAGGATGATTTGGCTGTTGCCATAGAGAGCTATGCCCAGAATCCTGGTCAGCGTCGTTTGGATTTTTCTGGAGACAATGGACACTTTTTGGCCTACCATTTGATTGATTAGAGTTGATTTTCCGGCATTGGTTTCGCCGAGTACCGCCACAAAACCGCATTTGCGTGCATTTTTTTCATCGATAAATTTATCCAAAGTAGTCACGGAATTATCCCTCTAAATAACCCATTACATACAGCACAAAAACACGTTGGAAGCAACAGACTCCATATGATATAATAGCGATTATTGGGGATTTTAATTTTTGGGAGAGGTTACGTTGAAGGTGGCAATATGCTCGGGAGGAACCGGCGGACACATGTTTCCGGCGTGTGCGCTGCTCGATGTTATGAAAAAAAATGGCCACGTCGTAACTATGGCGACAGATACCCGCGGCAGTGTCTTTTGTCCCGACGTCCAGGATAAAATTGTTTTGGAAACCATAAGGCTATCACTAAAAAAAATTCATTTGGTAATGGCCAGATTTGTTCGTTCTTTTTTTAAAATTTTTCGGACGTGGCGGCGAGAACGTCCGGATGTGGTTATTGGTTTCGGCGGAATGTTTACCATCGTTCCTATTTTGGTGGCCAAATGTTTGGGATCCAAGGTCGTCATATATGAACAGAATGCCGTCATGGGAAAGGCTAATCGCTTGCTGTGTCGAGTTTCCGATCTGAATCTATCCAGCTTTGACCACGGAAACGCCTGGAAACGTGTTCCGTCACTGGTTCGCAAAGAATTCGAGAAATTCCGAAATTCTCCCTATGTTTGCGGCGAAAACATAAGAATAGTGGTGATTGGTGGCAGCCAGGGAGCGAAATCGTTTTCCGCCATCGTTCCCGGAGCCATTGGCCGACTCGCGCCGGCTTTGAGAAAAAATATAGAAATAATTCAACAGGTCGACGAAGAAAGTTATGAGATTCTAGAGGAGCGTTATCGCAGTCTGGGTATAAAATTCGTGCTAAAAAATTTTATACACAATATGGCGGAGGAAATCGCCAATGCCCAGCTGGTGATATGTCGATCCGGGGCTTCCACCCTGGCGGAATTGGCCACCATAGGTCGTCCGGCGATTTTGATCCCATACCCCAGCGCCACCGACAATCATCAGATGCTAAATGCCTTGTACTATGTAAAAAATCACGCCGTCTGGATGCTGGAAGAAGGAAATACAATAATAGAAAAATTATTCTTAATAATTAATGAAATTTTATCAAACAGAGAATTGCTAAAATCCAGAGCTTCAAATATGATTAGTAGTTCGACGGGCAATTCTACCCAGTTATTTGTCAAACTTATAGAGGTGTTGTGTGAAAAGATTTCCAATTGATGCCGGAGTGGTTCACTTTGTGGGCATTGGCGGCATTGGCATGAGCGGAATTGCAGATATTCTTGTAAATTTAGGCTATCAGGTAAGCGGCAGCGACCTAAGGGAAAATGCCATGACGGCACGATTGTCCCGGAAGGGAGTTCGGATAATGATTGGACATCAGGAGTCTAATGTGCAGGGCGCATCTGTGGTGGTGGTGTCTTCTGCTATTTCGAAGGACAATCCCGAGGTACTCGAAGCCAGACGATTGCACATTCCCGTCGTTAAAAGAGCAGAAATGCTGGCCGAGCTCATGAAAATGAAAATATCAATAGCGGTAGCCGGTACCCACGGAAAAACCACCACGACGTCTCTTGTGGCGGCAATTCTGGAGCAGGCTAGTCTGGATCCGACGGTGGTGAACGGTGGCGTCATAAATGCCTACAATAGCAATGCCCGCCTCGGATCCGGAGACTATATCGTGGTGGAAGCCGACGAATCAGACGGATCCTTCATCAATTTGATTTCCACCATTGCCGTAGTCACCAATATAAATTTCGATCACCGGGACAATTTCGAAAATTTTTCCGAGCTCTGGAATATGTTCGTGAAATTTATTAAAAACATCCCGTTTTACGGATCCGCCGTTTTGTGCATTGATCATCCGGAAGTAAAAAAAATCGCAGAATCCGTCATTGATCGCCGTCTAATCACCTATGGATTCTCCCGGAACGCCGACGTATCCTGTGAAAATATTCAATTATCATCCCGGGGAGCCGAATTCGACATTGTTTTTTCCCCCAATATTTTGGACAGATACGGCATCGATAACAGCTGGAAAAGATTCCATCTCCCGATGTTTGGAAAACACAATGTTCAAAACGCCTTGGCGGCAGTTGCCGTCGGACTTGAATTTGGCATATCCGAAGAAACCATGAGGGTGGCATTGGGATCTTTCATGGGAGTCAATCGCAGATTTACCCGCGTGGCAGACGTTGGTGGCGTGGCCATTGTGGACGATTATGCTCATCATCCGGTCGAAATAGAAGCAGTTCTCCGCGCCGCCAGAAGCTTTTGTACCGGAAAAATCTACGCCGTCATGCAGCCGCACCGCTATACGCGCCTGACGAACTTCCTCCCGGAGTTTGCAAAAGTGCTGGAACTGAGCGATGCCGCGTTCATTACTACGGTCTATAGTGCTCAGGAACAATACAACGGCATAGATCACTTTTCCCTACTGAGACGAATAAAGGAAAATGGCGTTCTGGCCGCCGATTTCGTTACGGACATAGCCGACCTCAAAAATAAAATCGCTCCACTGCTGCAGAATGGAGATTTCGTGATATTTCTCGGAGCCGGAGACATTACCCAGTGGGCCTACGCCTTCGCCAATCTCCTGGCATCAACCCATGAAGGAGCCTAGTAATGGTAAGCTTCGATGACTTTCCCCCCGTAAGAGGAGTTTTACAGGAGAAAGCTAATCTGGCAAAAAAATCCCGATTCGGCGTTGGCGGACCGGCGGAAGTACTTTTTATTCCGGAAGATATGGACGATCTGCAACTGTTTCTTGACAATACGCCGCCCAAATTCCCCATCACTGTGCTGGGAGCCATGTCAAATGTCTTGATTCGCAGCGGAGGCATAGGCGGTGTCGTAATCATGCTGGGGAACTGGTTCAAAAAAACATTTGTGGAGGACGGAATACTGGAAGTCGGAGCCGCCGTTAGCTGCAGCGAACTCTCCACCATAGCTACCGACTCCGATTTGGGAGGGTTCGAGTTCCTCATGGGACTCCCGGGATCCGTCGGCGGAGCCTTAAAAATGAACGCCGGCTGCTACGATTCCGAAATTTCTGACGTGCTCGTGGAATTCGAAGCCGTAGCTAAAAACGGACAAATAAAATGGTTCAAGGCCAATGAATTGAATTTCCGCTACCGAGATTCCGGAATCCCCGACGATTTAATCATCACAAGAATTTGGTTCCGCGGATCCCAAAATGTCAACTACATCATCTCGAAAAAAATTCACGAAATTATGAAAAAACGCCTCGATAGCCAACCGTTGGATAAAAAATCTTGCGGATCCACCTTTAAAAATCCTAAAGGAAAAAAAGCCTGGGAACTCATTCACGCCGCCGGATGCCGTGGCATGAAGCTCGGAGGAGCCGTCGTGTCAGAAAAGCATTGCAATTTTATAATAAATACCGGAAATGCAACCCCAGAAGATATAGAAAACCTCGGTCTTAAGGTCATAGACAGAGTGCGCCAAACGTCCGGCATAGTCCTGGAATGGGAAATTATTCGCCTCGGTAGCTCTGTTCCAACGTAAAAAAATAGGAAAACATCATGAATAGAACCATAAAAAAAATTTGCCTCCTGAAGGGAGGAAATTCCTTTGAGCGCGATATATCACTCGTTAGCGCAAAAGAATGTAGCTCCGCCATTCGACAGTTAGGTTACGAAATGTGCGAATTCGATTTCACCGGCGATGCTATGGCCTTGATCTTACACATCCAAAAGGAAAAACCCGACTGCGTTTTCAATTCCCTTCACGGAGGTAGCGGCGAAAATGGCAATGTACAGTCCATTCTGAATTTTCTCCGGATTCCCTATACCCATTCCGGCGTAGTGGCGTCCTCCATTGCGATGCATAAGTACATCTCGGGAAAATTGTTTGAGAGTAACGGTATTCGCATTCCCAAAAATAATTTCGAAAAATGGAGTGACTTCGTAAAAAAAATAGATTTTCCATGTCCTTTTGTGATAAAACCTGTCGATTCCGGCTCCTCCGACGGAGTTTACATCCTAAACAATCCGGCCGAGCTAAATGACGTTGCCTGGGAATACGGTGACATGGTTCTGGTGTCGGAATACATACCCGGACTGGAATTGACAGTCGGAGTACTGAACGATCAGCCACTCGCCGTTACCAATATCATAGCCTCCGTCGGATTCTACGACTACAAAAACAAATACACCCCCGGACAAACATTTCACGAAATTCCAGCCCGCATTCCGGATGCTATTCGGGAAGAAGCACTGGAGGTCGCCGCCAAAGCTCATAAATTGATCGGTTGCCGCTGCGTGTCCCGCTCCGATTTCCGCTACAACGACGTCACCCGGGAGCTTTTCCTGCTGGAGGTAAATACACAACCGGGAATGACACCGCTATCTCTTCTGCCGGAACAGGCAAAATTTGTTGGAATTCCGTTTGAAAAACTTATACAATACATGATTGAGCAGTCTTGCTATGATAAATGAAGGTAAAGTGCAGCGGTGCCGGAATACGAAAAAAATAGTAAAAAAACTTTTGTGTCCAGAACAAAAAAACCTCTTGCGCTGAGGTTGCGTCCTCTTGTTGTTTTATTCAAGAGCAATTTATTTTTATGCGCTTTATTTTTAGGTGTTCTCGGTTATATGTATTTTTTTTATTTCGATAAGATTTTGGCATATAAAAATGACAAATTTATTATCAAAAAAATAATCTTCGATGGCAACGATAAAATACCTGATACGTTGCTACTGAAAGCATCTGGATTGCGCTATATGAGCAATATTTTTCTCCTTCCTCTCCAGGACGTCAAGCAAAAACTGGAAAAAGTAGCCTGGATCCGCTCCGCCGTAGTTTATAGAAAATTTCCAGACACCATCTACATACGTGTTTCCGAAAGAATCCCCATAGCGATTTTCCAATCGAAATATAAATTGCATCTGGTGGACGCAGAAGGCATGGTCCTGGAGCACGACGGCATTGGAAATTTCAGTAATCTTCCCATAGTTGTTGGCGAAGGAGCTGAGAAAGAAGCGGCTCTTCTGCTCCAGTGTCTGAATCATTTTCCCCAGATTCGCAAGCAGCTTGTATTTGCGTTGCGCGTAAGTAAAAGACGCTGGAACATAAAAATTAATAAAGGTATAACCGTAAAACTTCCGGAAAAAGGTCTGATGCAAGCGTTGGGGATTTTGTACGAACTATCCGACAGCAACGGTTTTTTTAGTGATGATATTTCGTCCATAGACCTAAGAATGCTTGACAGAGTTGTTATTAGCCGTAAGAATGAAATTGCAGATCCGTTGGCGGGGACTAGGTAAACAATGAAAACGAACAGCATTGTAACAGTTTTGGATATTGGAAGTTCTAAGGTATGCTGTTGCATAGCCAGCATCTCTGCCAATGGACGCGTAAATATTCTCGGAGTCGGCTATTGTGTCTGTTTCGGCGTAAAATGCGGCATCATAACTGATATGGAGTCCGTTGGAAAGTCCATTGTAAAGGCGGTTGAAGCTGCGGAGCACGCGGCGAAAATCAGTGTGAAATCAGTTTATGTCAGTATTTCCGGTCGGCATGTAAGATCGAAAATAGTTGGGGCATCAGTTAACATTGGCGGAAGAGTCATAAAAAGCGAAGATATCACGCAATTGCAGTCGTTCCGCGACAACGAAGATAACTCCACCGAAGTAATACATGCCATTCCGATAATGTACACCATCGATTCCATACATGGCATAAAAGATCCGTTGGGAATGATTGCCAACAACCTAACCGCCAGTATAAATTTCGTATCCGTTTCCAAAATACAGCTGAATAATCTACTTTTGTGTCTGGACAAATGTCATGTGGATCCGATGGGAGTCGTGGCCTCCAGCTACGCCTGCGGATTATTCGCCTCCGATGATGACGCAGACACTCCGGTCAGTCGGATCGTCATCGATTTCGGCGGCGAAACCACCACAATTACCTTTATTTATAACGGAATCTTCTGCGGATCAGAGCTGATTCCCATCGGAGGACGGCATATCACCCGAGACATCGCCTACGGCCTAAATATATCCGCCGCCAGTGCTGAGCGTCTGAAAACACTGCACGGCGCCGCCTTTGTGTCCATCGATGACGAGCGTGATACGGTGCTGGTCCCGGTTCTGGAGGATGAAAACGTCATCGATATGCAGCAGCTTCCAAAAAGTACCTTAAATGGCATAATTCAGCCCATAGTCGAGGGAATTATGTTTTCCATTAAGCAAAAAATAGAGGAATCTATTTTCAAAAACGATTTCAAAAATAGTATCGTAACCATTACCGGAGGCGGTAGCCAATTGACCGGTATCCGAGATGTCGCCGCAGAAATTTTAAACAGAAACATAAGTATTAAAAAAATAAATCACACCTACGGAAATGCAAATTTACCCATAAGTAATGACTTTTCCGTCGCCTTGGGAATGATAAAATTTGCTCAATTTGTTGAGAACATATCTATCAAAGGAACATTTTTTGCGGAATCAAGTGCAAGTAAAGGATTTTTTAAGAAAACGTTGCTTTGGATAGAAAACAACTTGTAAAGATCCCTGTATTACTGTAGCATGCCTAAGGAAGAGTATGGTGGTAGCATTTTTTTGTACATCAAATTTCAAAATTACTTATTATTAGATTCCGTGTTTGGGGAGAATATATAACATGGTGGTATTTGTGGAAGCAACAAATGAAGACGGCAGAGCCAGGCAAGGGGATTTTTTCGTAAGTGATAACAGTGAAATCGAGTCTCTAAAACCAAAGATAATGGTGTTTGGCGTGGGTGGCGCCGGAGGAAACGCCGTCAATAACATGATAAAATCCAATTTAGAAGGAGTTGAGTTTGTCGTAGCCAACACGGACGCCCAAGCATTATTGCAGTCGTTATCCGAGAGGCGCATTCAGCTGGGTCTGCAAATCACCAGCGGACTTGGAGCCGGAGCCAGGCCAGACATCGGAAGAGCAGCGGCAGAGGAAGCCGTTAATGAAATTGTATCCTATATCAGAAATAGTAATATGGTGTTCATCACCGCTGGTATGGGGGGAGGAACCGGAACAGGAGCAGCTCCAGTTATTGCTCGATTGGCAAAGGAAGAGGGAGTGCTCACCATCGGTGTAATCACGAAACCCTTCCATTTTGAGGGCACTAACCGCATGCGTACCGCCGAAAAAGGCATCGAGGAACTGCAGCAATTCGTGGATACGCTCATCGTAATTCCAAACCAAAATTTGTTTCGGATAGCCAACGAAAAAACAACGTTTGCCGATGCATTCAAAATGGCCGATGATGTCCTTCGCTCCGGCGTACAGGGTGTCACCGATCTTATGGTTATGCCGGGACTCATCAACTTGGACTTCGCTGATATCAGAACAGTCATGAGTGAAATGGGCAAAGCCATGATGGGAACCGGCGACGCCGAAGGAGAAAGAAGAGCCATCGAAGCAGCCGAAGCGGCGATATCCAATCCGCTGCTGGACGATGTTTCCATGAAAGGCGCCCGCGGCATACTAATAAATATCACCGGTGGCTATGATCTCACTCTCTACGAGGTGGACGAAGCCGCCAACCGAATCCGAGAGGAAGTCGATCCAGAAGCAAGAATAATATTTGGATCCACTTTTAGCGAAAAAATGAACGGACGCATGAGAGTTTCCGTCGTCGCTACCGGAATAGATGCCATTGCCGTACAACAAAAAAAACAAACTCGTGATGAAATGTCGTCAGCAAAATTTATCAAAAAAGACATTGTACAATCCGAAATAGTTGATCTAAAGCAGAATATACCCTTCGTTCCAGATCAACCGGAAAAACAACAGCCGATTACGTCGCCGGGAACCGCCTCAAACGACTATGGAGGAAGAAACGCAAACTACGAGGCTCCACGAAAAAAATCTCCGTCGCTATTTGAGCGTCTCACCGGCATGAAAAGATTTTCTTCCGGAAAAAAGGACGATTCAACGATTTCTTTGGCGAAAAATATTTCCGCTTCGCAGCAGTCGCTCCCCCGAGCACAAGAAGAAGATCTGGAAATTCCTGCCTTTCTTCGGAGAGGTCCCTAAAAAATTGGCCTGTGGATTTGTACATTAGCGGTATTGGAGGTAAATTATGATCGATATGAAATTGCTAAAGGAATATTCAGAAATGTTTCGGGAATACGCGTCTTTGCGCGGTTCAACTGTGGATATTGACCATCTGCTGGACCTGGACGCCGAATGGAGAAAAATAAATACCGTCGTGGATGAACAAAGAGCCGTCATGAATAATCTGGCTAAGCAAAAAAATATCGAAGATGGAAAAAAAATAAAAGTCGAAATAGCCAAAAATGAAAATTTACTCCGAGAATTGGAAGAAAAACGTCAACAATTACTCGATTTGGTGGGAAATATGCTGGCTCCGGACGTTCCCATCGGAGAAAGCGACGCCGATAACGTCGAAATTTATAACTGGGGAACAAAGCCATCGTTTGATTTTCAGCCACTGTACCATGACGAACTCGGAGAAAAATTGGGCATTCTGGACGTAAAACGAGCCACAAAAATGGTCGGTAGCGGATTTTATTATTGGGTAGGAGACGGAAGACGTCTGCAAAACGCCGCCTTCCTCTATGCCGAGAATTTGCTTATCGACAGAGGATTTATACCATTTAGTACTCCCGTTTTAGCCAAAAAAGCATCGCTCTATGGTACCGGCTATTTGCCATTCTCCCGGGACGAAATATATCGCATAGGAGACTCCGATATGTCGCTGATAGGAACGTCGGAGCAGTCTTTGGTCAGCTACAAAATGGACGAAATCATCCCGGAGGACGAGCTTCCTCTGCTCTATACCGCCTCTACTCCTTGCTTTAGATACGAAGCCGGTGCCGCCAGTCGCCAAACCAGGGGAATCTTCAGAGTTCATCAGTTCCAAAAGCAGGAGCAAATAATAATGTGCCGTCCAGAAGAATCCGAGTATTGGAATCTGTTTTGCCAAAAGAATATAGAGGACATTATGCAGGAACTGGGAATACCCTATCGCGTGGTTCTGGTCTGCACCGGAGATATGGGAGCTCCCGGCTATAAAAAATTCGACACCGAAGCTTGGTTCCCCGCCTTCAATTCCTATAAAGAAACACATTCAAATTCGAATCTCACCGATTATCAGGCACGACGCTCGAAAATTAGATATAAAAGCAATAATAAAAATATTTTCGTGCATACCATATCTTCTACTGCTCTCACCGATCGCGTAATTATTGCGCTTATGGAAAATAATCAGACGTCGGAAGGATTTATTAAAATTCCTAAAATATTACAAAAATATATGAATGGACAAGAAGAAATTCGTCCCCGGAGACAATCGCCTCAAATCCATAAAATTGACTGTTCGGAAATGGAAAATAGAGCAGAAAATGTCAATTATATAAGTATATCAGACAATTATGAGGCCATTAGAAAATACTTTTCGGGCTCTCGCTGAGCGTAAATCGGTGCTTTGACAAAAAGTAATTCCAGATGCTGTTTGTATTTACACAAAAAGAGCATAATATCTTTTTTTTTCTTGAAGTTTTTATTAAAGCACTATATGTTAACATGCTATAGTTATTTTAATTTATAAGAGGAATAAAGTGAAAACAAAACATTTAGGCAGTGTTGCTGCCATTATCTTGGTTATGAATACGCCGGCTACTTCTCTAGAATATGAAAAAAATATTGGAGCCAGTTGGGCAAACGTAAGCGTAACCACTTTGGAAAGACATGAAGAATTTAGCGCTAGTCTGATGAGTCAAACCCTAATTCTTGAAAACAACGGAATACAATTAATCAAGCTAACGCCTCCGACTAACATAGTTATTCATAGTCCAAAGCGGAACGATGAGGTCCTGATTCTCAATTCAAATAATAATCAGGTTTCTCCAGAAGAGGAATGCCATCATTTGGTAACTGCAGATCTGAATGATACGGATAATAACTCTATTTGTTCTTTCGACAGCGATTCAATATGTTTAAGTCCATACAACAGCGAAGGCGACAGTATGGCCAATAAAGCGTACATATTTCAGCAAAATTTACCGAAATATACTTCAAACGTCCCGGACTTGGTAACTGCAAATTTGAACGATAGGAATGATAACTCTTTTTATTATTCAAACTGCTGTTCAATGTTTATAAGTCCAAGTGGCAGCGGAAACGACAATATGGCCAAAGAGCACATGTTTCAGCCAGATTTACCGGAATATGTTTCAAACACCCAAGATTCTGAGCAAAAAATAGAACTTGATCCAAATGAGGATATTTGGGAAAACCCCAAGAGCCCTCTGCAATTCGAAAATAGATCGATAGATAATGTGAATTTTTCAGAATCTAACAATAATAAATTTTTATCTATAAACAGGGGGGATGGGGCTTTCCACGCTAATTGGATACAAATCAGTACAAAAAGTATTAGTAATGGGACGGAGTTCTGCACTCCCATACAAAACATACCTAAAGCTTTAGGAAGCCTTATTTTTTATGGAGGCAGCATAAACTCAATCCATCATGATACAAATATACATGATAATTTTGACGACGACTATTTGTTTTAAAACAGTTGCATAAGGTCTCAAGTTAGCTTCGACAAACCTTCTATGACCCCGAGCATGCTTTGCACCTCCTGTGTCGTCATGCTGGTTCTTTTGAACATATTGCGAAGGGTTTGCATCATTAGCCTACGTTTTTTATCCGGCGGAAAGTAATTACGATCGGCGAGTTTTGTTTCCAGGTGATTCAAAAAATACTCCAGCTGTTTTTGAGTGGCAATGCTGGTTTTTCCGGTTTTAAACTGGCGGGACCTGCTGTTGCCATTTTTTGACATCATGACTGCGTAGCAAATGATCAGCACCGCCTGCGCAAGATTATAGGAAGAAAAATTTACCGATGGTATTTCCACAATAAAATTGCAATTGGAGATTTCTTCATTGGTTAGGCCATTTTTTTCATTGCCGAAGACTATTCCGGCGCTAGATCCCAGCGACATAATTTTTTCGGCGGCGGCTTCTGGAGTGAGGACTTCATGGATCATATTTCTCGGACGTGCCGTAGTGGCGCAGGTCAGCTGCAGATCGGCAACTGCATCCGTTAGATTTTCGAACACCTGTACATTCACGAGATCATTTTTTTCGGCGGACGCCAGAGCAGCCTTAGCGTTGGGCCATCCGTGTAGTGGAGATACCAGTCTCAGATTTTTTAAACCAGTATTGGCCATGGCACGCATAGCCATTCCTGTATTTTCTGCCATTTGGGTTCCGTGTAAAATTATAAAAATCTCATCCATCTGTAGCATGATGATCAAAATACCACAAAAAGCAATTGGTAACCAGTTTTTAGCAACCAAGATCTAAAGAAATAGTATTTGTATTCGCCGCTTGTTTTTGGGAGTTTCAATGTCAAAGGAATTTTTCCTGGAGCGTTATTATTTTTTTATAAAAAATAAAAAATTAATATTTTTTTCATCTTTTTTACCTATAATTTTTTAAGATAGTATTTATAAAATGTATTTTTAGGAAATTTTTTTTTCGAAAACGTTGATAGAGTCATGAATTATTGAAATTCGTTAATTCATTTGACTTTTTTTTAAATTTGATGCATAGGAGAAAAACATGAAACCACATATACAACTTGTATTTTTTGCATTATTTTTTTTTGTGCTAGGGAGCGTCAGTGCCACGCAATTACCGGTCATTTCTGATCCAACGTCATCTAATAATGTGGTGGTTGCTCCCGTAGCTACCAATACGAATTCTTCAGATTCATCAAATTTGAAGGATTTACACACCCAAAGGCAAGCGGATTCAATCTTTGACATAGATTTTTTTTATAGATCTCTTTCTCAAAAATTCGATCCGCAAACGGCCAAGATAATGGCCAGTGTGTGCATCAAAAACACTGAGCAAATGAGTTCGTCCGACATTCATCTGGCCGTAGCGAGGAGCCTCGATAGCTGTGAGTTTGGAAAATCACGACCCATTATAGACAGAACCGTAAGGCTATGGAAAAGAATAAGAACGTTCCTCGGAGTGCTTCGCAATGTGTCATTGGTAACCGCTGGAACATCAACTATTCTCTGCGCAGTATTTCCGCAGTGGCGAGACATATTGTTTATTGTGACGGAAATATCCGGTCCACTGGCGGCGGCTTTGTGGCCCACGTGCACTTATGCTCAAAAAAGAGCTGACCATCAAATCGAGCAAAATTTTATTGAAAACCTGATGAAAAATAGCTTGCGGGACGCCGAAAATGGAGCGGCGATAAATCCGCCGGAGAAGCTTTCCGCCAGCAGCGCCTCCCAAACGGAGAAAAAATCTCCCGAGGTAGCGGCTATTACCGGCAAAAAACAGACTTCTTCCAAGCAAAAAAAAATAATATCCAAAAGTTCTCCCAAAAAATCTCAGGAGCAGGGGGCGTTGAGCTCGTTTTCTGATGTTGATACCCTGGAAAATGTCAGCAGTAGTGGTGCAGCGAATAATAGCATTATCGTGCCGATTGCATCCCACAGCATAGCACCGTCAGTACATTGCCCTTTGTCTGGCGTAGAGCAACCCAATCCGCAGGATGTGCAGGAAAACTATCCATAATTATGTTTTCAAAATTTATTTTTTTTCGAATAGTTTTTTTATCTCGGATTCAACGGCGTTTTTTACGAGGATCTGAAGATTTTCATTCAACCATCTTTGGATTAGGGGAGTCATGATGCTTTTTATCATTTCTGTTATGGTACTTTCGGATCTGGAGTAGGGCAGTGGCTCTTTCTTTTGTTCTTTGTACGCCGGCACATCGCTGCAGATGGTTTGGCTAATGCGCTCGTTCAGGATTCGCTTAGGAGGCTCTTTGGGAGAAACGGAATCTGTATTTTCCTGTATAAGTTTCAGGAAGGAGCCCATATCGGGATTTTTATTTTCGGGGACGCCGTCTTTTTTTATTTTGACAATGCTGCCGTCATTGGAAATCATATCGGTCAGCTCCAGGACCGGCGGTCCCTCGTCCATCACCATTTTTTTTATCGACGAAAGTACTTCATCCAACGACATTTCCGATTTATTTTCATCCATGGCGTTTTTCCTATTTTTTCTGCTTACCTACGGCTTTAGGGGCAGATTTTTTCTGCTTATCCACGGCTTTAGGGGCGGATTTTTTCTCCGATTGTATGCAATTTAGAATGGTGTCTATATTCAAACTACCGGTTAGAGCCAAAATTTTTACGGCGGTAATCATTTTTGTTCTCTGGGACTGGGCCAAGTTGATTCTGGAATCCAGCAGTCGATTTTCTTTTTCCCAGATGTCGGTGTTAGATTTTAATCCGAGGTTGGCTTCTTCGATATTGCTTTCGGTGCTCAATTCGGCGCTTTGGACGGCGGATCGGCTGGACTGTATCATGGCATTGGCGGTAATATAGGTATTCCAATTGACAACACATTCTTTTTTAACGTCCAGCAGGGCGTCTTCGGCGGCGAATTTTGCTTTGAGGGCGCTCTGGTTAGCGATCTCGATGGCGGAGTAGGAATTTCCTTCCTGGGCGGAATTGGCGAATATTGGAACGCTTATTTCCAGTGTAGCGGAATAGGTGTTGGTGGAATCGTTTGCTGTTGTTTTTTGTAATCTTCGTCCTGCATCTAGGGTTAAATTGCAGGAAGGAGACAGTCTTCCTTTGGTGACGTTTAATTGACTCTCCGCGTGCTGTTCTTCAAATTTGCGCAACAGAATAACACTATTGTGCTTCATGGCAGTATCGACCAGAGCATCTAGGCTCTTGGGGAGGTCGAATTTCATTTCCGGGAGTCTAATATTTTTTCCGACCTTCAGTCCGGTGAGCTTTTCGAATTCTGATTCTGCCGAAAACAGCTCAGTTTCGGCTTCGATTCTCTTGTAGACCGCCGTCTGGTGGTTAGCGCTAGCGGCGGACACGTCCGATGTATTAACGGTGCCGGCTTCCAGCATGGTTTTATGAGCCTCCAGCAAATTCAGGAGGTTCTCTTCCATTTTCCGGAGAGCGGCAACTTTTGTTCTGCAGAGCCAAATATTTGTATATTTTTCCAGCACATCTGTTATGAGTTTTTGTTCTTCAAATTTCAGCTTATGAAACGCAGCATTGGAGGCATGTTGTTCAGCTTTTATCGTATTTGTCGTTGAAAATCCATTGAAAATATTTTGCTGGACGCGAATACCAAAATTTGTACCGGTGGTTTTTTTGGTACTATCTCCCCCCCTCGAAACCTCTCGTATTTCATTGCGATCCCTTGATAACTGGGCATAGGCGCTAACGTTCGGCAGGAACATCATTTTGGCGTTGGTCAATTTCGTATCGGCGATTTTTTTCTCGATTCTGTTCTGGGCCCACTGTTTACTGCTGTTATAGGCAGCGATTAGAGCTTCTTCGAAAGTCAAAGATGCTTTTTCTTTGGAGAGACTTGTACTAGTGGTATTTGAAGTTTTTTTCTCTTGGGAATCTGCTCCGAAACACACTATAAAAGCTAAAGCGGACACAAACAAACAACTATTCTTCATTGGATAACCTCAAAATAAAAACAAAGAACCAAACTATTTAGAACCAAACTATTGGCAAACATCTCTATTCAGCGCAATTTTTAAACGATGTATACTTTCATCTTTTCCAAAAACACACAGCATTTCGAATATACTAGGGGTAATCTTTTTTCCAGTCAATACGCTGCGCAGCGGTTGAGCCATTTTTCCGAAGGATATTCCTAATTCCGCCGCCAAACCGCGCAAAGATATTTCTAATGATTTTTCGGTCCAATTCTCGGTTATTTCAAGCTTTTTTAGGGTTTGTCCGATGACTTCGAGTGATGATTTTTCGATATTTGGGGCCGTAAAATTATCCGTATATATTGTAGAAATATCACGCAATTCCAGTAGGGTTTTGGAGCGTTGTTTAAGTCCATTCATGCCTCTCAGGAGCCGGAGTTTTTTTTCGTCGGACACTTCTCCGATTATTTCCAGCAAGCACTGCAGCAGTCGTTCATTGGCGGCTTCGCGCATATAGTAGCCATTGAGATTTTCCATTTTTGAAAAATCCAGTCTAGAGGCGGATTTGCCGAGATTTTCTGTGGAAAACCATTCGATGGCCTGTGGAATTGAAATTATTTCATCGTCTCCGTGGGACCAACCGAGTCTCAGAAGGCAATTGCATATGGCTTCCGGCAGAAATCCCATATCTTTATAGCTTTCTATGCCGAGGGCGCCGTGTCGTTTGGATAATTTTGTGCCATCCGGACCATGTATCAGGGGGATATGACCGAATTCCGGCATATTCCATCCAAAGGCGTGGTAGATTTGGATTTGGCGGAAGGTATTTGTTAGGTGGTCATCTCCGCGAATCACGTGGGTTATGCCCATTTCGTGGTCGTCCACCACAACCGACAGCATATAGGTCGGAGTGCCATCGCTTCTCAGGAGCACCATGTCGTCCAGCTGAGCATTATTGACGGTAACTGTTCCCTGCACGATATCCGTCAGCGTAGTTTTGCCTTCCTGGGGAGCTTTCAGACGTATCACCGGATTTACGCCGGCCGGAGCGTCCTGGGGATCGCGGTCTCGCCACATGCCATTGTATTTCGGAGATGCGCCGTGGGACTTGGCCTCCTCCCGCATGGTCTCCAATTCTTCCGGACTGCAGTAGCAATAGTAGGCATTTCCGGATTCAACTAATTGCTGGGCCAGTTCTGCGTGTCGGGAGGCTCGAGAAAATTGGAAAACTGGTTCTTCGTCCCAGTCTATGCCCAGCCATCTGAGACCGTTGAAAATGGCCTCCACGGCCTCCGGCGTAGATCTTGCGCGATCCGTATCTTCTAGGCGCAGCAAAAATTTTCCGCCCTGATGCCTCGCCAATAGCCAATTGAAGAGCGCAGTTCTCGCCCCTCCAATATGCAAAAAACCCGTCGGAGACGGAGCAAAACGTGTTACCATAACCATGTTTAAGTTTACTCATAATAAATCAATGGCATTTATTATATATCTTTAGTTTTCGAGAGTAAATGAGTCTCATGTATGAAAAATTCCTTGATTTTACAAAAAATTTCTACGAAAGCGAAAGACGTCGTCTGCTGAATTTTGTTCCCGTTGGTATGGGCGTCGGAATCTGCTGGTATTTCGTGCTGGATAACGAACCGTCATTTGAGCTAAATCTGACGATTTTCCTGATTATTTTGGGGATATGCATTCTTTTGAGAAAAAATATTTTACTGATTTTCCTAACCATCAGTTTCGGATTTCTGCTGGCTCAAATAAGGACAAATCATGTGAATACGTTTATGCTTTCGGAAAAACAAGAAAAGCCGATTTCTTTTGTAGCCACCGTCGAATCCTGCGAAAAAGCCGAAAATGGATTGAAATTCATTGTCAGTGAGGCCAAAAGAAAATATGACGATGAAGCCAATGAATTATGTAAGAAATTCAATAAATTGAGTCTTACGTGGCGGGGACCAAAAGCCAACGATAATGCCATCGAGTATACTCCGGGGAGTCGAGTATTATTTCGGATCATACTTTGTCCCATATATCCGCGATCGTTTCCCGGGGCCTACGATTTTAGAAAACAACAGTATTTCAAAGGTATAAGTGCGCGTGGATTCATAATAAAACCGCCCAAAATTATGGAGAAGGCGAATCTTTCGTCCTGCAAAATTTTTATTGAGCAGGTGCGCCAGAAGATTAATCGAGAAATCGAGCGGCATCTTGAAAAAAACACAGCGGCGGTGGTGGAAGCGCTCACCACCGGCAATACGGCGGGAGTCTCCAAAGAAATCAGAGCGCATTTTGTAAATTCGGGTATTGCGCATCTGCTGGCCATATCTGGATTGCACATGGGCATAATTGGATTTTTTATTTTTTGGTTATTTCGGGTAATTTTGTGTTGTTTTTCCAGAATTTCGATGTACCACAATGTGAAAAAGATATCGGCGGTGATATCTTGGGCCATCACTTTGTTTTACTTATGCATATCCGGATGTTCTGTGCCTTCGTGCCGTGCGTTTATTATGCATACGCTAATCATCATTGCCGTACTGGTGAATCGAACTCCGCTAACCATGAGATCGGTAGCCATTGCCGCCACCGTCATCATGATCTGCACACCGGAAGTTGTGCTGTTTCCCAGCTTTCAGATGTCGTTTGGAGCGGTTATTGCCATTGTGGCTTTTTACGAGTGCGATTGGGAAATGCCCTCTTTTTTAAAAAGCGCTACGTTGGTGCTGGTAACCACTGTTGTAGCGTCGATTCCCACCTCTATTTTTTCGATATTCATGTTCAATCAGCTGACGTTAAACAGTATTGTTGCCAATGTAATTTCCATTCCTCTCATGAGTTTTCTCCTGATGCCACTGGTGGCAATTTCTCTATTTGCGATGGTGTTCGGGATAGCGGAGCCGTTTGTGGTGCTCTTGGGACTCGGTGTTGACCTACTGATAGCCATTGCAGACCAAATTTCCCGGCTTCCGGGATCATTTTTCGTGATGCCAATGCCGTCGAACGCCGTAATGGCGGTACTGGTGGCGTCGATGCTGTTTCTGGCTCTGATTCATCACAAAATTCGGCTGCTGGGTATTGCGGGATTCGTCTGTGGTATAGGTGGATATTTCCATCAATCTCTACCGGATGTATTTGTGTCCGTTGACGGAAAATCCATTGGCATAAGGACCAAAGACGCAGTTTGCTTCAATAATCTGACCTACTTCCGCTCCATTGGCGAAAGTTGGGCAAAGTCCGTCGGTTTTGAAAAACGCGAACGGTATGACTCCGAAAATTGTAAAAAATGCGTATCCCGATGGGATAATGATACCTACGTGGCGCGTGTTGCCGATAAAAATATAATCATAACCCATGATAAAAATTACCAAAAAACTCCCGACGACTTCGTTGTCTTACGGATAAACGATAGGAAAAATAAATTCGCAAAGCTGATATATCTACCGTCTAAAAAAGTTATATCCAGCGAGTCCGTAGTAAGACCATGGACAATTTCTCCCGAATAGAGTTTTTTTTCGAAAAAACCACGTTCTCGGGGATGTTGAGCTGAGATGATAATGCACTTGTGGGTGGAAAAATCCTCGAGAAGCAAAAATCGTTCTCCGAATTTCAGTCTTGGGGTTTCAAAAATGTTGCCATAACTACTTGGCGCAAAAATATATGGAATTTTTATCAAAAATTTATTTGCTATTCGAATTTTATTGTGATACAATCAAAATATATTAAGTTGAGAGAAACAAAATGACTAAGAACGAACTTGCAAAAGCGATTTCTGAAGAATCTGGGTTTACCATAAAAGATGCAACGAAATTTCTGGATGCCTTTGTGGATGTTGTGACAGATGTTCTTTCTAAAGGAGATGACGTTGCTTTGGTAGGGTTTGGTACTTTCTCACGTGCTGAACGTAGTGCGAGAATAGGACGCGATTTTGGAACTGGAAAAAGTGTCGAAATTCCCGCTTCAAAAACAGTAAAATTCAAAATTGGAAAAAATCTTAGGGAAGCGGTAAATTAATTTTATCCGCTGTACCGTAGAATTGTAATGCGGTCATGAATATATTGCGGCAAGGCATGCAGTCGAGTCCTGCGGAAAGATCGGCGCTGGTCGGCTTCAAAAGCAGGAACTGTCTCGATCCTGTAAAATCGGAAATTATTGTCCTTTAGGATGGAGAGGATCTCCAGGAGATCACAGTTAATGGTTTTTTTTCAATAATTAATTGCCATCGATGCGTTGAATTTGCTCTGCAGAGTTTCATGTGCGTTTGGGTACGCCGTATTTTGCGGCTGATTACTGATTTTTTAGGTATCACCTCCGCTGGGCTGGCTATTTTAGTTTTGAATTTGGTATAATGAGATCGTTGCCTAATGAGATTTTTCTTGCAAGAATGAGGAAAAACGTAGCGCAAGACCACAGTGCATTGGCTGTACATGAGGATCTGGGCAACGAATAATGCATGAAAGAAACCATTAGGCAGGCAATGGTCTCATTATAAATTTGTTTCTGCGGAGGCGTAATCTACAATGACAGCAGTCTATAATCGATCTTTATTTGGGACGGACGGCATTAGAGGAGAGGCCAATTGCCATCCCATGACCATCGAGGTGTGTGAGGGCCTTGCGGACGCTCTGGTCCGGAAATATTGCCGCAGTGCCGGCGCAAAATCCACCGCAAGATCACTTGTGCTTATCGGAAAAGATACTCGTATTTCCGGTGATATCTTTGAGCACGCTCTGGCGGCGAAATTTTGTTCTCTCGGAGTAGATGTTGCTTTGCTGGGAGTGGTGTCTACGCCACTGTTGTCGGAGTGGGTTCGAGAGTTTCCGGCGGAGCTGGGAATCATGGTCTCGGCATCCCACAATGTTTTTTCCGATAATGGTCTCAAGGTATTCAAATCCCAAGGACTGAAATTAACGGATTTGGAAGAGCAGGAAATCGAAGCCGTTATGCAAGAGGGAAACCAATGCAGCAATTCTTTGGGGGAGCACGTGGGCATTTGCCGTCATCAGAATCCCATGCCCTTAAAATTTTACGAAAAAAATCTAGACTCGTTGAAAAAATTCGCTCTGGGCAAGCTCGTAGTTGACGCCGCCAACGGCTCTATGGCTCCATTTGTGGAGGAGATTTTTCGGGACTTCGGAGCCATTATCATTAACGCCATTCCGAACGGTGTGAACATAAATCATTGCTGCGGTGCTGCGCATCCGTCTGCTCTTGCCGAGGCCGTCCTGCGGCACAAAGCCGACGTCGGCCTAGCCTTCGACGGCGACGGAGATCGCCTAATCCTCAGCGACAACAACGGCAACATAATCGACGGCGATCACATTCTGGCCATTCTAGTGGAAGCGGCAGACATGCAGGCGGGAGAAGTTGTATCCACGGTCATGGCAAACCTCGCCTTCGAGCACTACCTGGCCTCTCGAGGAATAAAACTGGTGAGAACCGGCGTCGGCGATAAGTACATAGCAGAATATATGGTAAATTCCGAAGCAAAAATCGGCGGAGAACCCTCCGGACATATCATTCTGAAGGATCATCTGCTCACCGGAGACGCTCTGTTTGCCGCTCTAAAAGTTCTGGAATATTCGGCCGAATCTAACCGCAGCATCGCCCAACTGGGACAAATTTTTCAATCCTATCCGAGCGTAAGTCGCCACATAAAAGTAAAAAATAGAGCGATTTTAGCCGACAAACATATCCAAGCGACCATCGAAAAATTTCAGCATCAATTGCATGCTCATGACGCAAGATTAGTGGTGCGTCCTTCGGGCACAGAGCCGCTAATCCGCATATATGCAGAAGGAAATCAAAAAACACCGTTGGAAAATGTCGTAAATCAGTTGGAAACTCTCCTAAAACAGGAGGCGGTATGATTGAAATACTGTTGCTGTCTCTGGCGGCCTGTTCGGGACTGGTGATCTATTTCCAATGGACAAAAATTAAAGAATTAACCCTCCGTAGTGAAAAATTAAGTGCTCTGGAAACAGTCCACCAGAATATTCTGCTGGAAAAAGTGAAACTGGAGGAGCGCTGCGAGCAATTGACGGAAGTATCAGCGCGCTACGATTCTCTCCTGCGCGAAAAATTGGAGCTGGAGAAAAAAAATGTTTTTTTGTCCACCAGTCTAGAGCAGGAAAAAAGAAATCTTCTGGAAAAAATTAAGCTTCTGGATGAGGCCGAGCAAAAACTTTCCCATACTTTCAAAGCCATAAGTTCCGACGTGTTATCGCGGAACAATCAGGTGTTTTTGGACCTGGCCAAGTCTACTTTTGAGAAATTTCATGAAAAAACAAAATCAGAGTTATCCATCAATGTAAAGTCCATGAGTGAACTGGTGAATCCCATAAAATCTGCGCTGGAGAACGTCGACGGCAAAATCCAGGAGTTGGAAAAGAATCGAGTTGGTGCTTATGAAGCTCTCCGGCAACAGGTGGGGGATCTGATAATCACTCAAAACTCCCTAAAAAGTGAGACAAATCATTTGGTATCGGCGCTGAAGGCTCCCACGGTAAGGGGGCGATGGGGAGAAATGCAGCTGCGGCGAGTAGTCGAACTTGCCGGAATGCTGGAACACTGTGATTTTAGGGAACAGGTGTCTTCCGAAGACGATCACGGCAATAAAATTCGGCCGGACATGGTGATATCCATGCCGAGAAATCAACACATAGTCGTGGATGCCAAGGCGCCTTTGTTCGCGTATCTGGAGGCTCTGGAGACCTCCGATGAAAAAATAAAAAAAGCATTACTAAAGGAACATGCCAAACAAATTCGATCCCACGTAGCAATTCTGGCAAATAAAAAATATTGGGCACAGTTCCAGCCGGGACCAGAATTTGTCGTGCTTTTTCTGCCGGGAGAAATATTTTTCTCCGTCGCTACGGAAAATGACCCTTCCCTAATGGAATTTGCCATGCAGGAGCGCATCATAATTGCTACGCCGACCATATTGCTGGCGCTACTGCACACCATTGCTCTGGGATGGCGTCAGGAAAGTCTCTCGGAAAACGCTCGTGCCATCATAAAAATGGGACAGGAGCTCTACAAGCGTCTGGCGGACATGACGCAGCACATGGCCAATCTCGGTAAAAACATAAACTCCGCTGTCCAGAGCTATAACGCCACCGTTGCCTCTATGGAAAGCCGCGTATTGGTCAGCGCGAGAAAATTCCGTGACCTCGAGGTGCATGAAAAAAATATAATAGAATTGAGCTCCCTAGAAGGCGACGTCAAGCAAATGAAAGAGACTATTGCCTAGTGAAATTTTTTACAAGAACGAGGAAAAACCTAGCGCAAGACCCCAGTGTACTACCTGTACATGAGGATCTAGTCTATGGCGAAAAAAAGCCATTAGACAACGGTCTCGAAAAAACAATAGCTGAAATTGTCTTGGGGGAGGGGAATTTATTCTAGATTTTTATCTTTGTTTTCTTTTCTTTTTTTGTCCAGCCACTCTACGCGTTTTTTCAATTCTCTTTCGAATCCTCTTTCCACCGGCTGATAAAATTTTTTTCGCGATAGTTCGTCGGGGAAAAAATTTTCTCCTGCGAATCCGTGTTTTGTATCATGATCGTAGACGTATCCTTCTCCGTATTTTAGTTCTGCCATTAGTTTTGTGGGGGCGTTGCGTATTTTTTTAGGAGTTGGCAAAGATCCGTACAATTCTGCGCATTTTTTAGATCGGTTATAGGCGATGTAGCCGGCATTTGATTTGGGAGCAGTGGCGAGATATATAACGGCGTTAGTCAGGGCTAGTTCTCCTTCGGGAGATCCGAGCATGCTATAGGTTTGATGGGCAGCTATGGCCTGCAGTATAGCGTTTGGATCTGCAAGTCCTACATCTTCGGCGGCGAATCTTATGAGGCGGCGGGCTATTATGAGTGGATTTTCTCCGCCCATCAACATACGATTGGTCCAGTAGAGGGCAGCGTCCACATCGGATCCCCGTAGGGACTTATGAAACGCGCTCAGCAGATTATAGTGCTCCTCTCCGGAGGCATCATAGACGATGGCTCTCTTGGGGCTCATTTTTATCAGTTCTTCGGTGGACATTTTTTCCCGAGTATTCAAAGATAGCAGCTCTTCGGCACGATTCAGCAGATATCGGCCGTCGCCGTCGGACAAGAGACATAAGTGCTGACGCGCTTCCGGTGTAAGTGGCAGTTCTTTTTGCATAAATTGCTCCGCTCTCTGGAGAATTTTGTCCAGATAATGCAGCTGCAGCCGATCAAACACGATTACCTTGCAGCGGGATAACAGCGCCGGCCGCAGCTCAAACGATGGATTTTCTGTGGTGGTGCCGATTAATATTATGCCCCCACTCTCCAGATACGGTAGAAAAATATCCTGCTGACTCTTGTTGAGATGATGAATTTCGTCTATCAGCATAATGACTTTTTTTAGCGGATCCCGAGCTACTTCGTCGAATATGGATTTAAATTTCGCCGTGGCGTGAACCACCGCCGACGTTTCTTCGAAAGGCAATCCGCTTTTTTTGGCCAAAATTTTCGCCAGAGACGTTTTTCCGGAGCCCGGAGGTCCCCAAAAAACCATGGATTGCAAATTTTCCAACGATGGAATCTGGTCGATCACCGATTGCCCGATCAACTCGTCGAAATCAGATGGACGAATTCTGTCGGCAAGCGGAGAAATTTTTTCAAATAATTGCAATTTTTAATAATAACCCTACCTAATTATCTACGCCTAAATTGCGGGACCATTCCGGATCTATGGCGTTGAACGGAGTAGTTACCTCGTGTTTATTGTAACCGGTGACGTCTATGCTGTAAATTTTTTCGCGCTTTGCGTAGTCCTGGTGGGAAAAAATAATCACGCGACCGTTGGGGGACCAACTTGGTCCTTCGGTGAGATAACCGGAGGTTAGCACACGTTCTTCGGTGCCGTCCGGACGAACAATACCGATATCAAACACGCCTTTTCCGAATTTTGTGAACGCAATCCAGTCGCCCCGCGGAGACCAGACCGGCGTTGCGTATTTGCTGTGGCCAAACGACAACCTTCTGACATTGCTGCCATCGGCATCCATTATGTACAGCTGCTGTGTTCCGCCTCTGTCGGAGTTAAATACGATGTATTTTCCGTCTGGTGAGTAGCAGGGGGAGGTGTCGATGCAGCGGCCGCGGGTTAATCTCACCACTTCTTTTGTGGTCAGATTGAAGGTATATATGGAGGACGAGCCGTTGCTCGATAAGCTAAATATCAGCAAATTTCCGTCGGGAGAATAGCGGGGAGCGTAGGACATCCCGTTGAAATCTGCTATCAACTTGGGAGCAGATCGTTTTTGTAAATCCAGTCGGTACACGCTGGCGGAAATGGGAATCCGACGACCGTTCACTATTTTCTCTTTATAGCTAAAAAATGAGCATTCTTTTCCATTGGGAGCGAATCTCGGCGTTAAAACGATTGTTTGGCCACCTGTTAGAAATTGATGATCATATCCATCCTGATCCATCAGGGCAAGTCGATAGGTTTTTCCATTTTTGGGCGTGTTTTCCACGGATACGTACATAATTTTTGTGTCAAAATATCCAGCTTCTCCCGTAACCCGCTCGTAAATTTTATTGGCGATCACGTGGGCTATTTTTCTCCAATTTCCGACATTTCCGGAAATGTTCATCAAATTGACTTTAATTTCCGACAGCACATCATATAGCGCCAGCGAGACTTTTAGGGTACCTCCCGTGCAATTTATTTCTATGTTTGCCAAATACTGGGCATTGATGGTTTTCCAGAGAGAAAACTTCGGTAATTCCGCTACACTGGTAGGATTTTGCATGAATGCCTTCTGGGGAATGGATCTGAATAGAAAAGTTCCTTCCAAATCGTTTTGGATAATTTCCAGAAATTGTTTACTTAGAACGCCAGACGCATCAAAAGCATTTAGGGCAATAGATATGGGTTTCATGACTCCTTTGGTTATGTCAATGGTTACCCGAGCTGCTTCTACTCCAGATAAACAAGTCATTACCAATCCGCATGCCAAAAGCATTTTTTTGAAAATTCTCAACATTTTTATCTCCTTAACGCTTTTTTCATATTAAACCGCAGGGTGATCTCGCGCAATAAATCAATTTTATTTTTTGGTATATTTAGAGGGCTCGCTAGCAAAATTGCTCGTTTGGCGCTGTCGGCGGCGGCCCGAAAAGTGCTATCGTTCAGGTATCTTTCCTGGTCCAGTATTTCAACACTGGAGAGAATAACTTCGCCGTTATCTCGTAGTTCCACATTAATCTCTATTACGAGGTTCTCGGCATTTTTTATGCCGGACGCTACGGCCCAGTGGGGATAAATTTGCGACATGATAAGCTCATTGTCGCTTTCGCTAATGCCTCCGCCACTGCCAAACGATTCAGTTTTGTGCTCCGGCTGTCTTTTGCCGTGTGATTTTTGTAAATCCGTCATGCTGTTGCCGAGCATTTTATCAAATTCACGATCCGACTGGTCGCGCACAGATTTTTCTACGATATCTTTTATTGTTTTCCGGTGTTTCTTTTTTACTTTTTCAACTGTTTTTTTTGTTTTTAGGGGAGCCGATTCCGGTTTCTTTTCTTTCTGGGGAGTTGGTTCCGGTTTCTTTTCTTTCGGAGGAGCCGGTTCCGGCTTGGCGTCTTCCGGAGGAACTGGTTCCGGTTTTGCGTCTTCCGGAGGAGCTGGTTCCGGCTTGGCGTCTTCCGGAGGAGCTGGTTCCGGTTTTGCGTCTTCCGGAGGTGTGGGCACTGGTTGTTCTTCTTTTATTTCACTTTCCTTTTCGTAAATTTTTATATCCTCCGGGGAGATTTCTTCTATGGATGGAATTTGTTCCGGGGGAGTCTCTTCCGGTAGGGGATCATCTGCCGGCACAATTTCCTGTGGTGGAGCTTCTTCCGGCTGAGGTTCTGGCAGTGGTTCGAATGGTATTTCCGGGGATATTTCTGGTTTTTGGGTCTCGATGTGTTCTGCAGACTCGGCAATTTCTTCCGGATAATTTTCCTCATAGGGCAATTGGTTTTCTCCGGATATTTCGACATCGATCAGCAGATTATTTTCTCCTCTTGGTATTGTTATGAAACCGAGCGAAAACAGCAGTGTATGCAATATAATGGAACATATAACATATCCGGCCAGGGAGAATTTACCTCTTCTGCGATGCATTTGATTTTTGTTCCTGTTTTTTGGGCAATTCGGTCACTAGTACGACTTTTTTAAATCCGGAACTGCTGATGTGGCCCATAATTTCCATTATATTACCGTAGGACAGCGATTGATCTCCCCGTACGAATATTTTTGTGTCCGCCATATTTTCGTGGGTTATGGCCTGCAATTTATCCGAGAGGGTGTCACGGGTGACCTCGACATCGCCGATGAACACCTGTCCTGCGCTGTTGATGTGCACTACTATGGGGGTATCGTTACCGGTTACGTTTGGAGCGTTGGCGGCGGGCAGATTGACCTTGACTCCTACGGTTAAAAAAGGAGCCGTTACCATGAATATCACCAACAGCACCAGCATAACGTCGATCATGGGAGTGACATTCATGTCGCTCATGGGGGTTAGGCGAGATCTTTTGCTTCTATTTTTTTTTATGGTGATGGCCATGATTACACCCGTTCTTCTTCCATTTGGCGGGAAATTAGAGTGGAAAATTCGTCTACGAAGGCGTCCAATCGATTTTGGTAGCGGTTAATTTCTCCGGATATTTTGTTATAGGCGATGACGGCGGGTATGGTTACCACCAATCCGAGCGCTGTTGCGAAGAGCGCTTCTGCAATTCCTGGTGCGACGGCGGTCAGGCTGGTATTTTGATCTAGTCCGATGGATTCGAAGCTGTTCATGATTCCCCATACGGTTCCGAACAATCCCACAAACGGTGCCGTTGAACCTACGGTGGCCAAAAATCCAATGTGTCGTTCGAGGAAATCGATTTCTCGTCCTATGGTGACCCGCATCATGGTTTCTATGCGTTCCCGAATGGACATAGCGTTCAGCGGGGTTTTTTTATTTTTTGCTCGGCGCCATTCGTTCATGCCGGAAATAAATACATTGACGAAGGGATCTTCCACTCTACTCGCAACATTGTCAAAAAATATTTCAATTGATCCACAATTCCAGAAAGCATCTTCGAATTTTCCGGCGGTGACTTTTAATTTTTTTATCATGGATATTTTGGCAAAGATTATGGTCCAGCTCCAGAACGAACATCCGATCAGCAGTAGAATGACGACTTTTACCGTAAACGACGCCTGAAAAAACAAAGACAGCAGCGAAAGGTTATGGGGATCGGTGGCGACATTTGTTACTGCAACAATGCGATCATTCATAATAAATCTCCTTCAAATAGGTCTCTAATTTCATTTTGTTTTGGGGCGGCACCGAGGTATTTATAACCTTCCAATGTAAGGACACGCCCGCGAGCGGTTCTCTGCACGAGTCCGCTCTGCAAAATAAATGGTTCTATCACTTCCTCAATGGTGTCGCGTTTTTCGGAAAGCACTGCGGACAAAGTTTCCACTCCCACAGGACCACCATTGTAAAATTCGAGTATGTATTTTAGATACTTTCTATCCATTGAGTCAAGACCATTTTCGTCTACGTCTAGGTTTTGGAGGGCCATATCTGCGATTTTTCGATCGACCATTGGTGCGTCATTTACTATGGCGAAATCCCGCACTCTTTTCAGGAGTCGGCAGGCGATTCTGGGAGTTCCGCGGGATCGGCGTGCTATTTCTTCGGATCCATCTTTTGATATCTGAATTCCCAGCAGCAATGCATTTTTTGCCACTATTATCTGCAACTCGCGATGTGTATAAAATTCCAGCCGGAGTGGTATGCCGAATCTGTCCCGCAGCGGAGACGACAGCATACCAGATCGCGTTGTGGCTCCTATCAGCGTAAAATGCGGCAGATCGATGCGAATTGACCTTGCCGCCGGTCCATCTCCTATCATGAGATCCAGCTGAAAGTCCTCCATTGCCGGATATAATATTTCCTCCACCAGGTGATTCATGCGGTGAATTTCGTCTATGAACAAAACGTCTTTTTCGTGTAAATTGGTTAGAATTGCCGCCAGATCTCCCGCTTTCGCCAAAATCGGACCGGAGGTGGCTTTGAATCCCACCGTCAGCTCCTTCGATATTATCTGGGATAGCGTTGTTTTTCCCAATCCCGGCGGACCAAAGAATAAAATATGATCCATGGCTCTGTTGCGTTTTTTGGCGGAGTCGATGAAGACCCGCAAATTATTTTTCAGCTGTTCCTGGCCAATAAAATCCTGAAGGCAGTTGGGACGTAGCGAATAGTCGGCATATTCATTTTTGTTCTGCTCGGCGTCCAGATTCATATTTTTATTCATGGTATACTCCGGAGGAAAGTTTTGCCAAGACGGTCTTCAGCAGGACATCGAATTTTGCATTCAGTTCCACCGGCATTGCTGATACTACTCGAAAAATATCTGATTTCTGGTATCCGAGATTTACCAGAGCAGAGATTACGTCGTTTAGAACTCCGGTTTCCGGCAAGATCTGGGATGAGGGGGTTCCGATTTCTATTTTTCCCACGACTTTATCTTTCAGTTCGGAAATAATGCGGGTGGCGAGTTTGGGACCGATTCCGTCTGCTCTGGTAAGCATGTTTTTATCCTGGGAGAGAAACGCGTTGTAGAGGTCATCATCTCCGAGAGCCGACAGCAGGGCAATGGCGACTTTTCCGCCGACGCCCTGTACGGAGGTTAACATATTGAACCACAATCGTTCTTTTTCTGAGATAAATCCGAACAGAGTCCAGGCGTCTTCCCGCACATTTAGTATGGTAAAGATGTGGATCGGTTTTTCTTTTTTTGCCTCGGCCACAGTTCTGGCGGAACAAATTACCGTGTATCCCACTCCGTTTACGTCCACCACTATGGAGTTATCGGATATTTTTTCAACTATTCCCTTCAGATAAGCAATCATTTTTCATCCAATTCATGAAATCACCGTGTAATGCGTAGCGTGGTGCGCGTGGCAGATAGCTATTGCCAGAGCATCGGCGGCATCTAGCTTTACACTACCACAATTTAATAATTTTTGAACCATTATTGACACTTGATCTTTGGTGGCGTGTCCAGATCCGACGACGGATTTTTTTATTTTAGTGGGGGTGTACTCGGTGACCATCAACCCCATGATGTTCGCAATGCAGATGGCCACTCCGCGTGCCATGCCCAATTTTAGTGACGACATTGGATTATTATTGACAAAAACCTGTTCAATGCCCATTTCGGTTGGAAGATTTTCTTCAATTACGTTCGACAGCATTTTGTATATGTGTCCCAGGCGCACTTCGATTTTATCGGCGGAGTTCGAAATAATGACTCCATGAGTTACGTATTTCAGATGGAATCCATTGTGGTCCACGATTCCCCATCCGGTTTTGTGTAGTCCTGGATCGATGCCTAAAATTCTAGCCAAAGCAAACAATCCTTTCTGGTAGGCAATGGTCTCTTTTATCCGAGACAGTCCCGTTATGGATTAGCATCATTGTTTCCAAATAGGATTATGGATTGTTTTGAGAAATTCTTCGTGGCTGGCTTTTTCATTTTCCGATAGGGCAAAATATCTCCTGGCGCGCGTAGTTTTTGTTCTTTTCAGGCCGCCAGAGGTGCTACCGGCTGCGGCATTATCGTTGTGGAATGATAAGTCGCTCTGGCGTCCTCCCAGAAGATTTATGTAGACTTCCGCCAGCAGGAAACAATCGATCAATGCGCCATGTTTTGTGCGAGCGGAGGTATCTATTTCGAATCGTTTGCAGAGAGCGTCCAGACTGGCTGGCGATCCGGGAAATTTTTTGCGTGCCATTTCCAGCGTGTCGACGGTATTTTTCATGCTAAACTGGGGCTTATCCAGATGCGCCAATTCGTTATTTAGAAATCCGATATCAAATTTTGCATTGTGAATGACGAGGATGCTATCTTGAACGAAGCCGAGAAAATCATCGACTATTTCATGGAACAGAGGCTTTCCCACCAGAAACTCATCAGTTATGCCGCTGATGGCGACGGCGTCCCGTTGCATTTCTCTTTCGGGATTAATGTACACTTGATACGTACTTCCCGTTGGAATGTGATTTATCAACTCTACGCAGGCGATGTCAACGATTCTGTCACCGTTGGCGTGGCTTAGTCCAGTTGTTTCTGTGTCGAGCACAACTTCTCGGAGATTTTTAGGAATAGTCATAATTAATTAACCTTTTCATGCGATTATATGAAATCATAGGCGTTTTTTAAGGAAATGTTAAGTGGCAAGGCTAGCTAAAATATTGGTTTTGGATGATGAATATGATACGCAGGATTTATTTACACAAAAATTCCGCCATCAGATAGCAGAAAACATATATACATTTTCTTTTGCCACTTGCCTGGAGCAGGTGCAGGAACAGCTGCGGGATAACAATTTCGATATTTTTCTCTCGGACATCAATGTCGACGGCATGGACGGCATAAGTCTCATAAGTCAGCTGAAAATGGAGCGTCCCCTGATGAGATCCGTGGTCATTTCCGCCTACGGAGACATAAATACTCTGAGAGCAGTTATGCGCGGTGGCGCCCACGACTTCGTCATAAAGCCCATAGATTTCACAGATTTGTCCGATACACTAGAAAAAACCGCCAACGTCGTCGCCGGACTGAAACAGGCAGAAGCAACCAAGAAAAAATTGTCGGCAATTTCCGATGAACTGGACGTGTCTGCCAAATTACAGAGGAGCATCCTGCCGGGAAATGTCGTGAAAAAAGGATGCATCGATCTGTTTGCGGATACAACTCCTGCCGCTGAAGTCGGAGGCGATTTCTACGATTATTTCTGGCTGGACGACACAAAATTAGGAGTCGTCATGGCCGACGTATCCGGAAAAAATATTTCGGCGGCGATGTTCGCCACCATCGCAAAAACTCTCATAAAGTCGTTTTCCCGAGTGTACGAATCTCCGGCGGAATGTTTTAAAAACGTAAATCTCATGATATGTCAGGAGAATGTCACCACCATGTTTGTAACGGCCATGTACGGCGTTATCAACATCCGAAAGCACGAAATCGTCTACACCAATGCCGGACACCTGCCAATAGCAGTGATGCGGCCCAACATGACTCCCGAATTTCTAGAGTGCGATTCCGGCATGGCTCTTGGAATATTTGACGAAGTGGAATTTGTTGACCATATACATGTATTTGCTCCGGAAGAAACTTTTATCCTCTATACGGATGGCGTTACAGAGGCTGCCAACCCAAAAGGTGAAGAATATGATTTCGAACGCTTTGCCCAAGTGCTCCGGGAACACACCAACTCATCTCCCCGCGTCATAACCGAAGAAATAATCAAATCAATTCGAAAATTTGCCGATGGCGCACCCCAGTCGGACGACATAACAACCCTATGTGTAAAATATAATAAAGGAGCTGTGTGAAAAATGTTTGTTGAAATAAAAAATGACTTCGGGGAAATGGATATGCTCTCTAGTAAAATCTCTGATTTTTGTCGCGAACAAAATATTAGTGACGAAAAACATAACAACATAGCCCTCATAGTTGATGAATTAGTCACCAACGTCATGAGCTACGCCTATCCTGACGGCGGAGAACACACATTTTCACTGAAAATAGAAAAATGCGACAACCGGGTGTGCATGTGTCTAACGGATGGTGGAATTCCATTTAATCCATTGTCGCTTCCCAATCCCGATTTGGAATCCTCTCTGGATGAGCGTCCGGTAGGGGGATTGGGCATAAGCCTGGTTAGACAATTATCTGAAGCTGTTGAGTATGCAAGAGTGGATGATAAAAATCAGCTCTCTATAAAGGTTCTAATTTAAAATAAAAAAAGGAGGAAATATGGAAGTAAAATCAACAAATATCGACAACGTAACAGTGCTAACCCCCGTAGGAAGAGTAGATACGGTAACCGCAAAAGCCTTCGAAGATGCGCTAATGGCGGCCGTTAGCACTAACAAAAAAATCGCCATATGCTTTAGTGAAGTAAATTATATGTCCAGCGCCGGTTTGCGGGTCGTGCTTATGTTAGGAAAAAAAATAACATCCCTAAATGGCGCTTTGGTGCTCATAGATATGCCAGATAAAATATTCGCCGTCTTTAAAATGAGCGGATTCGATAAAATATTGAAAATTTGTCAGTCCTTTGAGGAAGCCAAGGAATTTTTTTAACGAATCTAGAGATCATCATGTATTTGAATCATTCTAATGGATTTCAAAGAGACTGTTGCCTAATGGCTTTTTCTCGCCATCGACTTGGTCAAATCCGTTGCTCAGATCCTCATGTACAGCCAGTACACTGCGGTCTTGCGCTACGTTTTTCCTCGTTCTTGCAAGAAAAATCTCATTAGGCAACAGTCTCTTAAATACATGACGATCTCGGCGATTTCGTCCGTTGTTTTGTTTTCGCAATGACAAGAATAGTCGAAAAAATATCTACCAAGCATGTTTTTTCCATAGCTTCCACTCGGATTGTCCAAATAATTTCAGACATACAACTGTGGTCGTAAAAAATATTATCGAGACTGCACATATAAAACCGCTGTAAATCAGCCATTTCAGCGATTTATTTCCCAATTCTCCTGACCAAAAAGTGTTGGCGAGGTAAACGGCGCCTCCGTACGCTACCGCCGCTGCACACAACTGGGAGGAAATTTTTGCCCAAAAAGCTTTGCTCAGCTTTAGGTGTATGTTTTTGGGGACAAAACCCATCAGCAGGGTAGCGTTCACAAAAGCGGATATGGATGTACAAAGCGCAAGTCCGAAATGTTTTTTAAATGGCACTAGTATTATCAGGGAAATTATATTTACCGCCACGGAGCAGGTTCCGAAAATAACGGGTGTTTTTGTATTTCCGGTAGCGAAGTACAGTGACGAAAATATTTTTGTCAACACGAACGCCGGGAGTCCAACGGCGAATCCCACCAGAGCGTCCGCTGTGATTTTCACCTGTTCTTGCTGGAATAGTCCTCTCTGAAACGCGACGGCAACCGTAGATTTATCCAGCGCCACTAGAATAACGGTGGCTAAAAAAGTAAGAAAGAGGGCGAAGAAAATTCCGCGTTCCAGTTCTTTGTTTGCGTGATCATAGTCTTTTTTCCCGATATATTGGGACAGCGTTGGCAACAGGGCCGTGCTCAGAGCCACTCCCAACGTTCCCAGTGGAAACTGATTCAGTCTGTCTGCCAGGCTAATATAGGTGATTGTGCCGGTGGGTAGAAAGGACGCCACCGTCGTATCCACAAGAACATTCAACTGCCAGACGCCAACGGCGATAATGCCCGGAATCATATTCTTCATGATGTCACGGACCGGCTCAGACCAGCAGCGGAGTTTCAGCGATACCCTAAAGCCATATTTTCGGAGAGAAATATACAAAATGTAGGACTGCAGGATGCCGGATAAAAGCACAAATACCGTTACCAGCTTAACCGTAACCAACGACGGTAATTCATAAAAATATCCCACAAGCAGAGCGGCCATGGTGCATAAACTCATGATCGATTGAGTCGCCGACGGTAGCGCAAATTTATTCAGGCAGTTCAATACGCCTCCAAAAAGCGACGCCAGTGATATGAAAATCAAGTAGGGAAAACTTATTCTTCCCAATAGCACCGTTAGGCGAAATTTTTCTCCGAGAACGTCGAAGCCGGACACAAAAATTCTCACCACCGCCGGAAAAAAGATCAACACTCCCAAACAGAAGATCGTTGTAGTCCAGACCAGAGCGCTAAATACATCTACCAGAACCTTATGGGGAGACAGCAGCGATCCAGACTCGGAGCTATTATCCATTGCTTCAGCCGTAGCTCCGGATCGATTATGGAGACCATTGCCTAATGACTTTTTCTCGCCATCGACATGGAGTATCTTGGAAAATCTCGGGAGAAAAGATGCGTTAAACGCCCCTTCGGCAAAAATTCTGCGGAAAGTATTGGATAACCGAAGAGCCACCAGCAGTGCGTCGGTGTACATTCCTACTTCCAGCGTGAAAACCATGACACATTCTCGCAAAAATCCCACGATTCTCGACAACAATATGAAAGCACCAACGGTGAACGCCGCTTTTATTATTCCCATGGAATTATTTTTCACCGAGGCGATTTAATTTTTGAAATAATGCGTCCAGTTCTTCGAAATTTTTAAAATCAATTTCTACGATGCCTCCCTGATTTTTCAATTTTATTCGGACTTCTAGTCCCACCAGGGCGGAGATTTGTCCGGCCGCGGTCGCTATTTCCGGACTGGCACTATGTTTTTTTTTCGCGGGAGCGTTTAGGGGGTCGGAACGACGGATTTTTACATTTTTCATGATATTTTCCGTTTCTCTCACGCTGAGTGCCTGCTCGATGATCTGTCGTGCCAATTGAGACGCCTCCGCCGATCCCACCAGTGTGCGCGCATGACCAAAAGTGAGCTTTCCATTCCTCACCAGAGATTTCACATCTTCCGGCAGAGACAACAGCCGCAGTATATTGGTTATGTGACTGCGACTTTTGCCAAGAATCCCGGACAATTCTTCCTGCGTATGCTGAAATTCCTCAATTAGTCGACGATACGCTTCCGCTTCATCTAGGGGATTGAGATCCTCCCTTTGGATATTTTCGAGAATGGCGACTTCCAGCTGATCTTCTGCTTTCATGTCTGTAACTATGGCGGGAATTTCGGCGAGCCCGGCTATTTTTGTTCCCCGCAGTCTTCGTTCACCGGCCACCAGCTGATATTTCCCATTGTCTAAACGTACCACCAAAATCGGCTGCAGCACTCCTTTTCTTTTTATGGATTCCGCCAGCGAGTCCAGGTTTTCTTCATCAAATATCTGACGGGGCTGATACGGATTTCTAACGATGTCTTCAACATTAATATTAAGGACGGATTTACCATCATTTGTAACATTAGCGACAGTTGGCTGCAGATTATTCATGTCCAGAAACGCCGAAAGTCCTCTTCCTAAATTTTTATTGCTCATGCTGCTGTTCCCTATTTAAAAATTCCCGCGCCAATTCTACGTACGAAATTGCTCCCTGCGATTTTATGTCATACAAGATTACCGGTTTTCCGTGGGAGGAGGCTTCGCTTATTTTGACATTTCTTGGGATTATCGTTTTAAAAACCAGATTTTTAAAATGCGAGCGAACGTCATTGGCGACAATGGCGCTCAGACTATTGCGCCGATCGTACATGGTCAGTAGAATACCAGCCACAATCAGAGATTTGTTAATGGTATTCCGAACCCCCTGGATGGTATTGAACAACTGAGCCAGTCCTTCCAGCGCATAAAATTCGCACTGAAGAGGAATAATAATTTTGCGAGATGCGTTCAGGGCATTTATATTTATGAATCCAAATCCCGGTGGGCAATCTATGAATATGTATTCGAATTCCAGGCTAGCGATCGATTTTTTTAGTTTGCTATCTCTATCCGGCAGAGAAAATAATTCCACTTCCGCCGCCGATAAATCTATTGTGGACGGTATAAGAAATAGTCCATTTACGTAGGTAGGGCGAATTACGCTGTTGGTATCGGACAGACCCAGCAGAACTCCGTAGCTGCTATTCAGTCCGCTTCCTTTGGTCATACCGAATCCCGTTGTGGCATTTCCCTGGGGATCCAAGTCTATGACCAGCACTTTTTTTCCTATGGCGGCCATGGCCGTAGCCAAATTTACCGTCGTTGTAGTTTTTCCAACTCCACCCTTCTGATTTATTATGGCAATAGTTACCGGAATCATATACACCTCGGAAAGACAAAAACGCACAAAATCCGCTATGCGACAGTTTCTACGATGAATATAGCAGAATTATCTGAAAATGAACATACACCTCGTTCAATGGCGATGGAAATTGGACGTTCTGCCATAGGTCTAAATACCCGAATGCATCCCTGACGCAGTGCCGTAATAGTCGATATGTGATTTTGGAGCAGACACATTTCTCCATTTACCGCCGGCACAACAACCTTGACGGCCTCGCCGTTGAACAATTCCTTTCCGAGCGCCAAAACTTTAGCCTGCAAGAGAACCTCCCCGTATGTTTATCACTTTCCCATTCCCATACTAGTTGCTTTTTCGTAGACGTCGTCGATGGTTCCCACCATGAAAAACGCCATTTCCGGAAGGTGGTCGCACTCGCCGGAGATGATGGCATTGAATCCCTTGATGGTGTCGGCCAAGCTGACGAATTTCCCCGGCATTCCGGTGAATACTTCGGCTACGTGGAATGGTTGTGACAGAAATCTTTGTATTTTTCGTGCTCTGGCGACGATCAATTTATCATCTTCGGAGAGCTCATCCATGCCGAGAATTGCTATTATATCCTGCAGTGATCTGTAATTTTGGAGGATTCGCTGCACTTCACGAGCCACCTGGTAGTGTTCTTCGCCGACGATGTAGGGACTCAGCATACGGGATGTTGATTCCAGCGGATCTACGGCCGGATAGATACCGAGCTCGGAAATTTTTCTACTTAGAACGGTGGTGGCGTCCAGATGCGAAAAAGACGTTGCCGGAGCCGGATCTGTGATGTCGTCTGCCGGCACATAGATTGCCTGGACGCTGGTTATGGATCCGTTGACGGTACTGGTGATGCGTTCCTGGAGTTCTCCCATATCAGTGGCGAGCGTTGGCTGGTAGCCGACCGCCGACGGAGTCCTGCCCAGCAGCGCTGAAATTTCGGATCCGGCCTGGGTAAACCTGAAAATGTTATCTACGAACAGAAGGACGTCTTGATGTTCAACGTCTCGGAAATATTCCGCCACCGTCAAACCGGTCAGAGCGACGCGGGCACGCGCTCCCGGAGGCTCATTCATTTGGCCATACACCAGAGCAACTTTAGATTTCTCTCCTTCCATATCTATGACGTTGGATTCGATCATTTCGTAGTACAGATCGTTTCCTTCGCGAGTTCGCTCGCCAACGCCGGCAAAAACCGAGTAGCCGCCGTGAGCCTTAGCGATGTTATTTATTAGCTCCTCGATGAGAACCGTCTTGCCGACTCCGGCTCCGCCGAACAAACCGACCTTTCCGCCTTTAGCATACGGTGCCAGCAGATCCACCACCTTTATGCCGGTGATGAGGATCTCCGTTTCCGTTGCCTGCTCCACAAATGGAGGCGCTTCCCGATGTATCGGCATAAGCATATCTGTGTGAATATCGCCACGACCGTCCAGGGGTTTGCCAACGACATTCATTATGCGTCCCAGCAGCTGCCTTCCCACCGGAACTTCTATCATTTTTCCCGTATCGATTACCTCTTGTCCTCTCTCGAGACCGTCGGTAATGTCCATGGCGATGGTGCGCACCACATTCTCTCCCAACTGCTGCGCCACCTCCAGAACTATTTTCGTGTCCCTGTTCATGACCTCCAGAGCATTCAAAACCTCCGGCACTTTTTCATCGAATGTAACGTCGATAACAACTCCTAGTATTTGCGATATGCGTCCTTTGTTTTGCTTTTCCATCTCGTCATCCTTCAGCTATGGCGTTGGCACCGGAGATCACCTCCGTGAGCTCTTGCGTAATTTTGTATTGTCTTGTGCGATTATATTTTATTTTTAGCTCAGACAGAATAGAATCTGCGTTTCTGGTGGCGTTGTCCATGGACGTCATGCGGGAACTCTGTTCGCTGGTGATGCTCTCCAGTGCCGTCTGATAAATTTGTATGCCAAGGTTGTAGGGAACCAGCTCATCAATGATCTCATCTACGCTCGGCTCAAAAATAGTGATGCTTTTGTCGTTGTCCGGCTCGAATTTGATCGGAAGCAGCTCGTTCAGTTCAACCTCGCGCTTCAAAGCAGAATAGGACCTAGTGTATACGGCGGAAATTCTGTCAATTAAATTGGATTTGAAATACTCTATAGCCTTTCGTGCTAATATCAAGGATGATTCCACAATTTCCGGAGACTGGTAAAATCCTTCCTCCAGCTCGATGTAGTCGAACTTACCTATAATTTTTTTCAGCGGAGAAAATGCTTTGTTTCCGACGCAAATTATGTGAACGTTTTTGCCGTTCTCATGAAAATCGTTGACGAGACGTGCTACTTCATTGTGAATCAGATAATTAAAATTGCCGCAGAGGCCGCGATCCGACGAAAAAACAATCAGCAGCTCATTTTTTATATTTTTTCGTCCATTAAATATCTCGGAATTAATTTTCAAAAGCCCCCGCTGCAGGCGCGACAAAATTTTATTGAGCTCCAGGGCATAGCCCCGGGATGCGTTGGCTTTTTGCTCGGCTTTTCGCAATTTTACGCCTGCCACCAGCTTCATGGCGGACGTTAATTTGCGAGTGGAATTTATGACGTTAATTTTATTTTTTAGTTCTTTTAGAGTAGCCATCTAATTCACATTTTTTTCTTTTTTGAAGGCCTCCAAATAGGCCGGCAGCAATTCATCCAGAGATGCTTTTATATTTTCTCTAAGGTCTGAGTTTTTTCCGATATCGGCACGGAGGCTTGGATGTTCTATTTTTATGCGCTCCAGCACATATTTTTCGAACGCCGAGACTTCCGCGAGAGGCAAGGTATCCAGATATCCATTTATGCCCAGATATATGCTGATCACCTGATCCTCGATATTCATGGGGCTATACTGCGGTTGTTTCAGCAGCTCCGTCAGACGTTCTCCCCGGGATATGAGGCGCTTACTGGATTGGTCCAGATCCGAGGCAAACTGTGAAAAGCTAGCCATTTCTCGATATTGGGCCAGTTCCAATTTGATTTTTCCGGCGACTTTTTTCATGCCTTTGGTCTGGGCGGCGGATCCAACACGGCTGACCGATTGCCCCACGTTGATGGCCGGTCGTATACCCTTGTGAAACAGATCGCTTTCGAGGAATATCTGACCGTCCGTAATGGATATCACGTTGGTGGGAATATAGGCGGACAGGTCTCCCGCCTGAGTTTCTATTATGGGTAGCGCCGTAAGGGAACCGCCGCCGTTTTTATCGCTGAGTTTAGCGGCTCTTTCCAGCAGTCTCGAATGCAGATAGAACACGTCTCCCGGATAGGCTTCGCGTCCCGGAGGTCTTCTCAGCAGTAGTGACATTTGCCGATAGGCGACGGCGTGTTTTGATAGATCGTCGAATATTATCAGGGCATGCATACCGTTGTCCCGAAAATATTCACCGATGGCGCAGCCGGTATAGGGGGCGAGATATTGCATGGTGGCGGCTTCCGACGCCGTTGCTGCTACGACGGTCGTGTACTCCATGGCACCGGCCTCCGTAAGGGTCTTCACGACCTGAGCTACGGAAAATCGCTTTTGGCCTATGACCACGTAAATGCAGTATAATTTTTGACTTTCGTTATTGTTTTCAAACGCATTTCGCTGATTGACGATGGTATCGATGGCAATGGATGTCTTGCCCGTTTGTCGATCTCCGATGATAAGCTCTCTCTGGCCGCGTCCAATGGGGACAATGGCGTCGATGGCCTTTAGCCCCGTGTGCATCGGCTCCTGAACCGAACGTCGCTCAATAATCCCCGGAGCCTTCACATCCACGGCTCTCCTTTCGCTGGATTTTATGGTACCTTTGCCGTCTATTGGATTTCCAAGAGCGTCGACAACGCGTCCCAGCAGTCCTTTTCCCACCGGCACGTCCACTATTTTTCGGGATCGGCGAGCCTCCATTCCCTCATGTACTTCCCGGTCTTCTCCAAACAGAACCACATCAACGGTGTCCTCTCCGAGATTCAGCGCCAGGCCGTCCACACCGGAGTCGAATATCACCTTCTCTCCCATGAAGACGCTCTCCAGCCCGTAAATCCTTGCAACTCCGTCTTTCACAGATAAAACACGGCCGACTTCCACAAACTCCGGACCAGAATCAAAATTCTCTATGCGCTCTCGAATAATGGAACTGATCTCCGCTGGATTAATTTTCATCATTCTCTCTCCTAATGGCACTGCGTAGACGCTTTATTCTTGATAAAGCCGAATAATCCAAAATTTTCGACCGATATTGTATCTTAAAACCGTCAATTAGTGATGAATCATATTGTATGTCGTATTCGGTTTTCTCGCCGAAAACTTCAGCGAGATCTTTTTTTATGGCCTGCTTCTCTTGCTCCGAGGTATCGCGAGCAAATGTCAGATGAAGACGCCTCTTGCCGGAAATTTCATTCAGCTGTACCTCATAGGCTTCACAAATATCAATGAGCATAAATAATCGGCCATTTTCCCTAAGAGTTTCCAGAAAATTGACCACAACCTCTGTTAAATCAAGCTCTGCTTTCAGCAACTGCACCAGCAGTGCTCCGTCACATTTCAAGAATGTCATTTTTTTCAGAAATTTTCGAAAGCCACCAATGGAAAAAATAACTTCCTTCAGCTCATTAAGCTGTCGCAAAACCTCCTGCTCCATCTTCAAATCGACGGCAACCGCATACAAAGATCTTACATACTTATTAACCAGCGAACTATCTGCCATCGTTCCCTCCAAATTAACTTAACGAACAAAAATTGCAGTGTCTATTGTATAGTACAAAGTCTAGCATTGCAACGTAAAGCCACCGATAGCTCCGAAAATTTATTCCGGATATCGGTGGCACCTTCTGCAGAACAATGATCTCAAACGCCAGAGCTCATTCAGCCAGAGCTAACTTTAGGGCAAGTGTAGAAAGTAGAAGATACGCGTTTTCTTTTTCAAAAAATTCCAGGCATTCTTCATTAAGTTTCTCCCAATTTAGCATATTTTCTCTCAATTCTCTTGGAGTTATAACTTTTTGATTCATCAAACAATTGGTGAATGTTTTAAATTTATTGATATATCCATCTATTGTTTTTACCGACTTTTGGGTAAAAAGCGCATAATGATTGCTGTCTCTCACATGCCTTAGGCATCTTTCGCGGCATAATTCTAATCTTGCTACTGAAGACTTATTAATCATTTCCTGAAATTGCTCCAGCATTTTCTTAAGATTTACACTTCCAGTTTCTTGCTTGTCGAGGGAGCACAAAAAATCAGCATTATCATAAATAAATTCGCATATTTTTGCGGTTTCCTCCATATACATGCAACATTTATTGATAGCATCTGTATTTTTAGGGGGATAATTCGTACCTTCCGCGGCAAAAAAGACGAAACAAAGTACAAAAAACAATGACTTGATTATATTTTTAAACATAGTATCTCCTAACTAATGGAAAAGTTTGTCAAGTATAAGTGATGTTTACAATAATTACAAGAGGTGCTTTTGTCGATAATATCATAAAAAATTATAGTTTAGCATCAAGACCTGCCGGTACATTTTGCAACGATATTGACATTAGTAGTTTTAGGCTTGTCTGGCCAACTCGGATACGGTGTTCAACGCCATCAGCTGTTGTTTTGCACATTCTTTTGATGGGAAAGCTCACTTCTGCCAGCAGGCCAATTTTTTTATTCCATTTTCTTTCTATGCCCAGTCCGATTTGGGGAACCATTGATTTTGTGCTAACATTGCAGACTTTTTCTCCATCGAGGGTGTAGCTATAGGACACCGACATCCAGGCGATTTCTAGCGTAGCAAATGCAACAGATTTGTATTCTTTCAGAGCGTATCCGCATTTTACCAATGCCACCGGAATCATCGCGCTGTTTTCCATATATCCGCTTCTGACTCCGGTTACTTTTTTCAATTCATTGTAGCCGGCGTTCATGCTATTCCAGTCGAGTTCTTTTTTTTGTTTTTTGGTTATTTTTATGCGGGCTCCTCCGCTCATCAGCAGTCCTTTTTTGAAGGATTTGGCGTATTCCATACCGACTATTACGTTAAACGCATTCGTGGAATTTGATGTAAAATTCTCGCAGCCTTTCACCGAGGCGGCATATTTTTGCATTGACATACCGAGTCCGCAGAGAATTTTTGCGCCATCGAAGGAGACGGCGTTTTGTACGGCAGAGTCACTTGGGTCTGCGTATATTTCCGGTTCGAAAGCTTTGTCTTCCCCCTGTCCCACATTATTTTCCATGGTACTCGGCTTAAATGCGTCTTGGTCTTTATTTTCGGAATTACTGGCCGCATAGGAACCCGAGCAACACAAAAAAAGATACGAGACAAAAGATCCCACCACCATAGATTTTCCAAGAACTCTACCGGAGCACCGTAAATTTGCGATTAATATTCGGAATAAATTAGCGGACATTAGCGATTTCCTCCCACCAAAAACAACGATCTCTTTCATACTAGCATGCATTAAAATAATTAACAAATTTTAAGTAATTTGGATGTATTTATTTCGTATAATATAAAGTTATGAACATGGAATGCTTAACGAAAAAGAACTTTATAATCGCTTTTCAGATAATATTATGCATTATTTACTGTTTTGGGGAACATTATTTATGCTACGGCTGTCACATATGTTTTTTTGACACCGATGATTACATGAGAGCCGTCAGAATTCGCGAATTTTTCCAGTATTTTGATTTATCGAACAATGTCATAGCAAGGAGCAATGTTCCCCTCGGCTGCAGTCTGCACTGGACGCGCTTCTATGATTTTTTTCTGATAATCCCCTCCTATATACTGAGTTTCTTTACGGATTCCATTAGCGCAGCCATTGAATATGTTTGTTTTTTTATGGGGCCGATTCTAAAAAGCTGCTGTATATTTGTGCTTTTTAGAATTGCCAACAGCATTTGCCCTAGACATGAAGTTATTGTAATTACGACAATTTTTTTCGTATATTTCAACTTTTATATGATTGGTGCCCTGGGAAAGCCGGATCATCACACTTTTATTATGCTATTTGTGCTGCTGTTCATCGATGCCGCTGTTCTGGCGATACGCTACAGATTCAGCCGCCCTGGAGACTACGTTCGCATGGCGCTGATATCTGCGCTGTGCATCTGGATATCTCCGGAAACACTAATTCCCCTTGTGCTGATGGATGTACTACTGTTTTTTCTGACGTTCTTGGGCCTAGGCAATCTTAAAATGCTGCTCCTTAAAAACACCATGATTGCTTTTCTAGTGGGCCTCATAATTATGGACGCAGTTCATTCGAATGTGGGCGTGTTTTCTATCCTAATGATTCTGCTGCTGGTGTCGATGTTATATTTTATCGAATACGATGAAATTTTTTTGAAGTTTGCTTCTTTAGATAGGCTCGTTCATCTCGCATTTTTGGCTATACCAATTCTGCTACTCGCGCTTATCCCATTTACGCCAGAGATTTGCGCTGTGGAGTACGATAAGATTTCTGCGGTGCATTTCGCGTTATATCTGAGCGCCTCTGTGTTTTTTTGGTTATGTTTATCTAGTCAGCAACGTTTAAAATCGTCGAAAATTTTTCATTTTTTCTTCGGGAAGATTATTTTTCTCACAGTTGCGGCGATTTTTCTTCTTACCTATCCGAAGTTTTTCAGCGGAATGGAAGCGGATATCAGCGACTACACAAGAAAAATCTGGCTGAGTAAAGTGTCCGAGATGAAATCACCGTTTAGCTGTGAGCTTGCAGGATGTTTTTCAATTCATCTGCTATATACCATTCTGATGGTAATATATAAAATACGCCAATTAGGGACCGGTCCGGAACAGTTTCTTGTTGCCCAGTGCTTCCGGAGCAGAACATCGCTAATATGGTGGATATTTCTATTGAACGCCATCTGCTATACGATATTTGCGACAATGGCTAATCGAATGATTCCCTACTCTATGTTGTTCAGTCTTCCTTTATACGTTGATTTCTGTATGAATTACATATCGAAGAAATCGTCAGGTACCGGAGTACGTCTGGCGGCGGCGTTTCTCGTCACAATGGGACCGCTCATCGTGCTTAATTTTATTTACGACATTCTGGATCCTCCGAAGTCGCTTCCGGACAAGCCAAAGTATACCAAACAGGAGCTCTGGAAAGCCCTGGATCGGCTCTCCGATGCTCCGGTGGTGATTATGGCGTCTACCTCTTACGGACCAGAGCTTCTGTACTATACGAAGCACAGTGTCGTTGCCGCTCCCTATCATAGGCAATCGGAAGGCATAGCCCGATTCTACAAAACAATGATGGATGCCTTCGATGAAAATACCGTAAAAAAAATACTCATCGATACCAACACATCATATATTTTTCTGAAAAAAAGCACTTCTGTCAAAAATACGCTGAATGACGGTTCTTCCCAAAATTTATCTAGCATGATAATTAGCAACAACCTTCCCAAATGGATAAGTAGCGTGGAAATACCTAAAAAATTTGACGACATTATCGTTGTCAAAGTAAACAAAGAGCTACTAAAAACCGATTTTTAGTTGAAAAATAAAGCTCTTGCAAAGCCAAATATTCATGAAGATCCTGTAAAAAGAACGCCCGTGGACAGTTTTCAAAATAACTCCGGTGTGCGGTTAGGTGAGATTAATATTTTAGACAAAAAAGTTGCTTTCTTTTTATTTTTTTGATACGATATTAATTGGTACTTTTTGAAAACTTGAAATCAAGTAGTGATTTTTAGGAAACTAAAGAATAAGTGCCAAATGCGCAAAAATTTGTCGTATAAAAGGAGATAAGAAATGAGAAAGATATTTTGCCAACTCTCTATAGCCATGGCATTACTGCAAGGAACAGTGATGGCAATGTTACTGAATAATGAAATCAAAAATCCCACCTCTATTGAGACTAAAAGGTCACACCATTCCAAGCATTCACATACTTATAGCAGGATCTTTCATTATTGCAGCTGGGATGAAATCAAAACTCATTTGCAGCTCCTAAGAGAAGAAGGTATATTACTTGGCGATTTTCCATTATTGCTAGTTGATTACAATGAAACATTGGTATCCTTTCCATATGGTACAATTATTAGGCAATTCATGAGAAACAACAATTGTATAATTGAAAAATATGCCGCAAAAGCTATGGTAAACTCCTGCTATGACAAAAAACTCCCATCAGGACGATTTTACGAAGGCGAAGTAGTGGAAGGCGCTCTCGATTGCATAAAATCATATCAGAATGCAGGCTTTTCTACTGTGGTTATAACGCTGGGCTCTTTTGACATACATTCAACCAGATCTGAGGCAATGCAGAATTCCGGGCTAAATTCCTGCATAAATTTATCCGAAGACAAATTTGAACCTTCGAGTATCAGCAGAAAATACCCAGATGGAAGTTTGCGTTTTGAATGGTCATTGCCAGATGAAAAGCGGATTCGTGCATATTATCTTGGTGGACATCTTTATTGTGCTCAATTTCCGAACGCTCAGCGTGCAAAATCCAAGGGAAACACTTTGCGAGCTTTTTTAGAGACCCTTAAAAAAAATCCCACACTTATTGTTGCCGTCGATGATAAGGATTATAATATTCTCTCCATTAAGGAAGTTTGTAAAAAATTGAAAATTCCATATCTTGGATTCATAATCGATCTAGAAGAAAACAATGCCAATAACATAAAAAAAGCTGCCCAAGAGTTTAGTCCCGAAATACTTACCCAAATAGACTCATGCATTGAAGTAGCCCAAGGTCGTAATCATAAAAACATTTCTATAGAAGGTCTTCCCAATGTCGGTTTATCCACTACCACCCGTAAAGCAGAATACATTGGCATGAATACACCTGCGCCGACCGCTGCTCCTAAACAAACGAACTTGGAGAAAACTTTAAGTGCCCCCACAATTGCAAACGAAACCGAAGATGATCAGGATATCTCAATCTCTTCTCTGTTTTCAGAAGAGGAATTTGCTCCCAAAGTAAACAATGCAGGTGCGCCATATGGTCTCTCGGAGTCTAGCCCGCAGCATAACACGTCTATAGCTCCTGCTCCTTTTATAGAATTAAAGCAGGAATACAATAGGGAGAAAAATTCACAAGGTATGCCAAAACGGATGATTTCTCCACCTTCTGGTTATTTATCTAGAATAATGCCGAGGGCGAATGAAAAATCTCCGACTCCATATATGGTGAAATCTTCTATTTCCCCTAATTCGGTTAAAGTCAAAGGAAAGCATCGCACATTTATCATCGAAGATATAGAGCCAAGCTCAAGCGTCCCCAGCATGCCACCCCAAACCGTAACAAAAGGTAGATTTACCATCGAAGAAATAGGTTCTAGCTCAAGCGTCCCCATCTTGCCAACCCAAGCCGTAACAAAAGGTAGATTTACCATCAAAGAAATAGGTTCTAGCTCAAGCGTCCCCATCTTGCCACCCCAAACCGTAACAAAAGGTAGATTTACCATCAAAGATATAGGTTCTAGCTCAAGCGCCCCCATCTTGCCAACCCAAACCGTAACAAAAGGTAGATTTACCATCGAAGATATAGGTGGTTCTAGCTCAAGCGCTCCCATATCGCCACCCCCAGCCGTAACAAAAAGTAGATTTATCGTCGAAGATATAGGTTCTAGCTCAAGCGCTCCCGTATCGCCACCCCCAGCCGTAACAAAAGGTAGATTTATCGTCGAAGATATAGGTTCTAGCTCAAGCGCTCCCGTATCGCCACCCCAAGCCGTAACAAAAAGTAGATTTATCGTCGAAGATATAGGTTCTAGCTCAAGCGCTCCCGTATCGCCACCCCCAGCCGTAAC
>JAITQS010000047.1 GCA_031288795.1 Holosporaceae bacterium
CGTTAATTTTGTGCTCGTTAACGTTTTTTTTGACATTTTTTTGATAAAATGGTACTTGGTGGAAGATGTCCTGTGCGACACCAAGAGCTTAATTTTCATTATCTAATCCGTAGGGTGGTCAGTGGTTGCACTTTAATTTATTCCTAAAAATACTATTATTGGCGTAATTTTTAATCTTTTATTAATTTTTTCGTGCTCTAATCAAAGAATAGCCAGAAAATAGAGGATTTTGATATGACTAAAGAAACCATAGAGAAAACTGTAACAACCAATAAAAAGCGTGTAGCTGTTGCTATGCAGGGAGGAGGAGCCCACGGAGCCTTTGCCTGGGGAGTGATGGATCGATTACTGGAAGACAATCGCATCGATGTCGTTGGGGCGTCTGGTACTAGCGCCGGAAGCATGAATGCAGCAGCAATGATAGAAGGCCTTATCAAAGGAGGTAATGCCGGCGGAAGGGCTAGAATGAATGATTATTGGCGTGAAATGGCCGAATTGTCAAAAAAAACTTCCCCCTATCAGTTAAATCCCATAGATAAAATGATGAAATACTACAATTTGGATCGTTCTATTGGATATTTCGTCATGGAGGCGATACAATCATTCTTTTCTCCCTATGAATGGAACCGTGATAACAAAAACCCATTTCTAGAGTTTCTAAGAGATTTCTTTGATTTTCAAGCGATTCGCGACAGCAAAGAAAAGAAAATTTTCCTCGGCGCCACTCACGTAAAAACCGGCAAGGTGAAAGTGTTCGGCAATGATCAATTCTGTGCAGACGCGCTAATGGCGTCCGCTTGTTTGCCGTTCCTGTACCAGGCCGTAAAAGTAGACGGAGAATACTACTGGGACGGCGGCTACATTGCGAATCCTGCCATATACCCGCTAATTTATAATACCCCCGCAAACGATCTTATCCTAATCCAGCTTAGAAAGACTCATAGAGACGATATTCCTAAAACTAAGGCGGAAGTAGATGATCGCTTGAGAGAAATTACCTATAACGGATGCTTGGTTCACGAAATGAGATCAATTTACTTCATTACAAAATTGATTGACGAAGGAAAAATTATTGATCCTTCCATAAAAAGAATTACTATGCATGTCATTAAGAATGAGGATTTCTTCAAAAGCTTAAACTTGTCTAGCGCTTTGAACACCGATTGGGATTTCCTGCAAATGCTGAAAAATGAAGGTAGGAAGACGGCGGATCGCTGGTTGCTCGAAAATTTCGATAACATCGGCAGCAAGAAGCATACGTTGAACGAAGCCATGTTTGCCGACTTCGTGAGCTAGCAGACATTTTTTGGATATTGCCAAAAACGAAGGCGGGAGGTCAGTCGCTGTTCTTCCTCTTTCTGGTTGCGTGGCGGTAAAACGTAAGAACATGCATACAAAATACAAAGGATATCTCGGAGAGCTCTTGGCATCAGTTCTGCTGATGCTGAAGGGCTTTTCTGTTTTGGAGCGACGCTATAGAACTGTCTGCGGAGAAATCGATATAATTGCCCAACGGGAAAATTTGATAATTTTCGTGGAGGTAAAAGTTAGAAAAAATTCTGAAAAATGCTACAACGCCATAAAAAATAAGCAAATGAAACGAATTCGCAGGGCATCTGAAATATTTCTCGGGCAAAACCCCGAATTTTTACATAAAAACATTAGATTCGACATTATTTTAATTTCCCGCTGGAGTATTCCCGTTCATCTGGAAAACGTCAATATTTAAGAGACTGTTGCATAATGAGATTTTTCTTGCAAGAACGAGGAAAAACCTAGCGCAAGACCGCAGTGTACTGGCTGTACATGAGGATCTGAGCAACGGATTTGACCAAGTCGAAGTCGAGAAAAAGCCATTAGACAACAGTCACGGATAGTAAGAATGGTGCTAAAAAATTATTGATTATCAAATTTTTAGTTGTTATCCTTAAGGAAGTTTATCGTCGCATCTATTTTTAAAATTGTCAAAAGAAAAAAAACGGTCATTTTTTGCAAGAAAAGCTGGAAAACCAGGGATAGCTTTTCGAAAGGTTGTTGTTCTTAACTTGGTAAAGCGAGGCGTTTATGTACTTATCTGAATTGTTTCGAAGAAAAAAATGTTTATTTTCGTTCGAGATATTTCCTCCCAAAAAAAATTCTGCCGAAAGTGAGACCCATAAAATCATCGACAATTTACAGCAATTTCAGCCGGATTTTATTAGTGTAACCTGCGGTGCCGGTGGCAGCACCGCCGACGACAACATCACGGTGAAAATTGCACATTACATCAAGAAGGAATGTGGCATTGAGTCGTTGGCTCATATGACCTGCGTTAATTCTTCGCGGCGCAGTCTGGAGGAAACGCTGGATCTTTTGAAGGAAAATCATATAGACAATGTGCTGGCACTGCGGGGAGATCGCCTAAAGGACAGCACTGCCGGCGATTTTGCCTATGCTCACGAGTTAGTATCTCTAATCCAGCGGAGGGGAGGCTTTTACATTGCCGCCGCCTGTTATCCGGAGGGGCATCCGGAGTCGGGAGGCAGAACGCAAGATATTTGCCGTCTGAAAGAAAAAGTCGACGCGGGGGCCTCCCATCTCATATCGCAGTTATTTTATGACAACGGCGATTTCTACAGATTTATGGACCAGGTGCGGGCCATTGGCATCGGTGTTCCGGTGGAAGCTGGCATTATGCCAGCGGTGGATAAGCGTTTGATCGAAAAAATTATAGGGCTCTGCGGTGCCACTTTACCTGTTAAATTTTCACGTATGCTGAATCGTTTTGAGAACTCTCCTGCGGCACTTTTTGAAGCAGGTATCGCCTACGCCACCGAGCAAATAATAGATTTGATTTCCACCGGTGTTCAGGGTATACATTTATATACCATGAACAATCCAATGGTGGCAGAAAGAATCACCCGCAACGTCGAAAGTTTGCTTAGAGAAGTTAATGGATAGTGTTTCTAGCATGTTATTTACCGAAGCTTTCGGAGAATTTGTAAAAAAAACGCCCCGGGAAGGGGAAGTTTTAAAAAATCTTCCTCTGGAGCCGAATAAAAAATTACATGCGGAAGCTCTTCGCTATATGGGCTATAAAAATAGCGCCGCCGCTACACCGGAGATAGATTTATTAGTGCGAAAGGGGCTGGCCGAGATTTGCGTCACCATTGATTCCCGCGCCGTATATCGTTATTTTTCCCTACAGATTTCTCCGGATTATTTTGCTCAGAAGGATAGTTCGAGGAAGCGTTGTAGTTTAATGCTGCATCAGTATGAGGGAATTATTCTCATGGGAGCTACGCTAGGGGTTTCCGCCGATCGGTTGCTGAGTCGCGTTCAGATCCGGGACATGGCCTATGCGCTGGTGCTGGACAGCTGCGCCACCGCCGCCATTGAGTCCATATGCGACGATTTGCAGGACAATCTAAAGGCCATTTACGCTCATCAGCAGAGATATTTAACCAATCGCTATAGTCCCGGCTATGGAAATCTAGCACTTTCCACCCAAATTCAATTGCTTTCTATGTTGGACGCCGAGCGAAAAATTGGGCTTCATGCCACTCAAAATTTTTTGCTTACGCCATCTAAATCGGTTACGGCGATAATTGGCGTAAGTCAATTTCCGCAGAAAAATGAATATGTTTCTTGTGATATATGTAAAATGCGTTCCATATGTCATTTTCAACGAAAGGAGAGCTTATGATAAATAGTCTATTGACAAAATTCACTTTGCTGGATGGTGGTATGGGGACCATGCTACAGAAAACCAATCTACCATTAGGCACTTGTCCCGAAATATTGAATCTAGAACATCCCGGGATCATTGAAAATATTCATCGAGAATATATAAAAGCGGGCTCTGAGATTATATACACGAATACGTTTGGAGCCAATGGATATAAATTGTCTGACACGAAATTTTCCGTAGCGGAAATTATCGAGGCTGCCGTAAAAATCGCTCAGCGGGCGGTCGCCGGGAGCAATGCAAAAGTTGCGTTGGATATTGGTCCCGTTGGGAAGCTTTTGGAGCCGAACGGTTGTCTTTCTTTTGAGGAAGCTTATTTTCTTTTTCAGGAACAGGTTTTAGCGGGTCGAAAAGCGGGAGTTGATTTGGTTATCATTGAAACGATGTCCGATTTGCTAGAGGTTAAGGCGGCCGTTCTGGCGACGCGGGAAAATTCCGATTTGCCGATTTTTGTTACCATGAGTTATGGCGAAAACGGACGTACCTTCGTGGGCTGCAGTCCTGCTTCCATGGCTATTACGCTGGAAGGGCTAGGGGTGACGGCGCTGGGAGTGAATTGTTCGCTCGGACCCAGGGGTTTACTTCCGATACTGGAAATAATTTGCCGTCATACGAATTTGCCCGTTATTGTTAAAGCCAACGCCGGACTCCCAAATTTGGCTAACAATCAGTATGATATGCTACCGGCTGAGTACGCCCGGCAGCTGTTTCCGATTATTGATCTAGGTGTAACGATATTTGGGGGATGTTGTGGCACTTCTCCGGAATATATAAAAGAAATTGCAGCAGTGCTTCAAACGCGGAGACCAGTTCTGCGAAGGAAGCTTTCTTTTTCTGCCGTTTGTTCCGGCGGAAACGCAGTCATAATCGACAGGCCGACCATAATTGGCGAGCGCATAAATCCTACCGGGAAAAAGCTATTTAAGCAGGCTTTGCAAGATCATAATATAGATTACATTTTGAATCAGGGTATCAGTCAAGTGGAGGCCGGTGCCAGAATACTGGATGTAAATGTAGGGTTGCCCGGCATTGATGAGGCCGCCATGATGCGCACGGTGATAACTCGTCTGCAGTCGGTGGTGGATGCGCCTCTGCAGATTGATTCGACAGATCCGAAAGCACTGGAGGCCGGTCTCCGCATTGTCAATGGCAAACCCCTGATCAATTCCGTAAACGGAAAGGATGAATCTCTGCGGTCCGTATTGCCACTGGTCAAAAAATACGGCGCCGCAGTCCTAGGACTGTGCTTGGACGAGAACGGAATTCCAGACAAAGCCGAAGATCGAGTGAATATTGCAAAAAAAATCCTCCAAGTGGCGCTGGATATGGGCATAAAACGTCAGGACGTCTTCATCGATTGCCTAGTTCTGGCTGCGTCGGTGCAGCAGGCGGAAGTGGTGGAAACGCTCAAGGCTATTCGTAGGATAAAAGAAGAGCTGAATCTCAAAACGGTGCTGGGCGTGTCGAATATTTCGTTTGGCCTTCCTAATCGCGAACTTCTGAATCAGTCATTTTTGACATTGGCGCTGGGCGCAGGACTGGATCTCCCGATACTTAATCCCAATATTGCCGCCATGAGTGACGCCGTTGCGGCATTTGATGTACTTCTGAATCATGACGTGAACTCTGCTTCCTACGTCGCCAAGTACAATACCGCCACCGTGGCAACTGCGAAAAAAACACCCCCAGAAGGATCTTCCAACGATATTTTTTACGCCATAAGCCATGGCTTGGGAGAAGAAGCTGCTCAGTGTGCCAGAGCGCTCCTGGAAAAGTACGACCCACTGGACATCGTAAATGAAAAACTCATTCCGGCTTTGGACGAGGTGGGAAAATCCTTCGAAAAAGGCGATATTTACCTTCCGCAGCTTCTACTGGCCGCTACCAGCGCCCAATGCGCTTTTGCCGTGGTTCAGAAAGTCATCGTCAACTCGGGTGAACAGCTAACGAAGGGAAAAATCATTCTAGCTACCGTAAAAGGCGATATTCATGATATCGGAAAGAACATAGTTAAAGTGATTTTGGAAAATTACGGCTACACCATCTATGACCTAGGCCGCGATGTGGCTCCGGAAAAGGTATTAGCTGCGGCTATAGAATATGATGTGCAACTGATAGGTCTGTCCGCACTAATGACCACCACTCTCGGCGGTATGGAGGAAACCATCCGCCTGGTAAAGGAAAAACGCAAAGACACCATTTTCTTCGTGGGAGGAGCAGTTTTAACGGAAGACTACGCCATGAAAATCGGCGCAGATTATTACGCTCAGGATGCAAAACAATCCGTCGATATAGCCAAAAAAGTACTCGGATGATTTCCGCCGCCGGAACTAGTAGCTTCCGGCGGTAAGCACTTGCTCTATTTCTTGAAGACATAGCCGTCATTCTTGGCGAAAGAGAATCCATGCACCGCTTGCGGAGAGACTGGATTCTCGCTGCGCTACGTTTTTCCTCGTTCTTGCAAGAAAAATCCCATTAGGCAACTGTCTCTTTTATTGTGGTTTCCATGCAACACGCATAATATTATATAAATATTAATCAAAATATTATTTTGTATTTTTTTAAAATAATAGTAGACTTTCTTAAGTGTTTCGTTGTAATGGAGTGTTTAAATGAAAAAAATAGTTGTATTAGCGGCTGTATTTAATGTGATTTTCACTGTTTCGGCTAGCAATGATGTGGCAGCGGGAGATGAAGAATTAGTCTGTCACAATGGTCTATATTTCGGCTTCGGTTTTAATCTGTGCGATTCCGGCGACAAAAACGAGTATAAATATGCACCAGATCCCACTGCAACTGATCCGGAAGATAAAAACCCCATCTTTTATCCGGAGATAAATGCCGCGTCCACGCGCGTTGGCGGATCTGTAATCCTTGGCTATGGGAAAAAATTGCCGGAGAGGGCATTCTACATTGGACTCGAATGTGGATTGGATTTCAAGAGAAATGCCGAATATGCCTCCTATAATTCCATTGATGAAGCTTCAACAGATAGAAGATATTTCGATGAAGTCATCAAACGCAATGGCTTGACCCCGTCTCTGGCTCTTAGAATCGGTCACTATGACTGCGACAGCGGCATTTTGACATTTCTGAAGGTCGGTGCTTCCTATGTAAAATCCACCAAAATGTACACACGCTATGAAGTACAATATACGACAGCGCCAGGATATGTGTATGAGACTAATACTGGCTTTGGGACGGATGAGTTGTCAACCGATGATCCAGGAACCCGTACGCCTACGGGTGTTTTTGCCTCCAATGATAAGTACGCGGGGATGAAGAAAGACTCCTCGGTGATGGGAATGTCTGTATTTCAGCCGATTGTCGCTCTTGGCATAGAAAGAGCGTTCACCAAGAAGGTAAGTGCACGTTTGGAAGTGGAATATCGCTTCGGCAAGAGCAAAACCAAGGTTTTTTCTGGCGGAGACGAAAGTCGCCTAACCCAAAAAGCAAGCACCACCATTCGCTCTCTTATCTGCTATAACGTACAATTGTAGTCAATTGGGAGAAAATACCACACGGAGCGACCCTTTCGGACCGCTCCGTTTTTAGGCACCGATTTCCTACATTATGTTACAAAAACCACCGCAACTTTCTTCTTTATTATCCTTTGTTGTCTTCAATTTTTTTTTCAGCTCTTTTTTTACATTCTTAAAAAACTTTTTCGTCGCGCGAGTAAATAATGAACTATAATATCCTGGATGCCCAATGAATTTTATTTTGTTCTTATCATCTTTCACAACTACAAGGGAACCACTGAATCCTCCGCTGACTCGAGGCGCAAGAAAAGCACCACGAGGCACGTGGGTAAGCTTTTTCATATTAAATCCGAGTCGCCTATAGAGCGTCTGCCGCTCCTTCATAAGGCCCTCTTTTACAGCATCTTCAGGTGAACCAATGTTGTTTATGCCACTCCACAACACCCCTGTCAGACCATAACCCAGCACGTAACAGTTATAATGGAAATAACCATCCTCTACTTCCCCCTCTGCTGCCTCCTCCGAATTGCCGATAATGTCTACTCCGACCAGTGGCTTGCTATTTTCATCACAAACCGGTTTTTCTAGAATTAAAATAGTAGTATCGCGTACTTTTTTAATAGTGTTTCTGAAAACATACACTTGCTCTACTTTTAAATGTTGAGCGCTATTATGTTCAGCGACCGTATCTACCATCGGAAGCACCGATTCTTTTATTTCTTTTATCTCCGGCGTTACACTGAGATAAGTTGTTTGTCCATTAAAGTCAAACAATCCATTAGTGCCCTCAAAATATTTCTTATTCTTATTCTTAATAGTGCAGAATGAGTTATTCCACAGATCTGAATTCACAACATGGGTAGCAGTAACTACCACTTTGCCCTTCAGTTCGGGTATTCCTAAGTCGACAACCGTTCCTGTCCCGATATATGGCACGCACGTTTCACCAGTTTTTTCCAGGCAGTTTACCCTAACAACGCATTGGCAGAAATCTTTCCATTCCCCATTCCACGCAGCTGCTACATTAGCCTCCGTGTAAATAAAATGGGGATCAATAGTATATTTTTGGAGTTGTTTTCTGAGTTCCAAGGCATTCTGCAACGTTTTCTTCACGTCCTCATCCTTGCCGTCACTTAGGGTGTTGATTGTTTTTACCTGTTCCTCTTCTGAAATATCAAAATAATTGGCCCAGCCTTCGGAGGAAAGATCAACATTTGCCTCTTTGAGTTTTTTTTCAGCTTCCTGATATTCATCCAATTTTTTTGTTACTTCTTCCATTGAATTTTGCATTTGGGTACGGGCGGAAGAAGATGCAGCAGTGTCTTCATCAGTTTTTTGGGTGGTGGCGTCGCCGTCCTCCCCTATAGGAGCTGCCGAAGCGCTACCCAGGATGCCAATAGCCAATATCACCGCTATGCATTCTTTTTTCATATAAATCTCCTTAGTTAAATACACCAATAACAATAATAAAAAAAAATTAATTTTTGGTTAAAATGTCAATGCAATGGGAATATTTTTTGGTTTATCTGCGAAAAAGTCGCCTAGCCCAAAAAGCAAGCACCACCATTCGCTCTCTTATCTGCTATAACGTACAATTGTAGTCAATTGGG